>JBDSHD010000170.1:0-3663 GCA_039918655.1 Dehalococcoidia bacterium
AGCCTGCTCACGGTGGCGACGGCGAGCTACCAATGGAGGAGATAGACACCCGGGGACTGAAGACCATCGCCGAACTGGCCGAATTCCTGAAAATTCCGGCTGTCATGACCTGCAAAGCGGTGTTCTATATGGCAACCCTGCGGTCGGAAGAGGCAAGCAATGACGGCAAACCCGCCGAACGCCCAGTGTTCGTTGCCGTTCGTGGCGATATGGACGTCAACGAGGCTAAGCTCCGGTCCGCCATCGGCGCGATCGAACTCCGGTACATGGAAGACGGCGACGTTCAGAAGGCCGGATTCGTGGCGGGCTCGGCGGGAGCCGTAGGGCTCTCTGGCGCACTGATCGTTGCCGACGAACTCGTCACTCTGGAGAAGAACCTCGTCTCCGGCGCGAACAAGCCTGGCAAGCACGTCCGCAACACAAACTACGGCCGCGACTGGACCGCCGATGTCGTCGCCGACGTCGCCCTCGCGCACGAGGGAATGCTCTGTGCTGACTGCCACACTCCCCTGGACGAGCGCCGCGGCATCGAGATGGGCCAGGTGTTCAAGCTCGGTACCAGGTACTCCGACTCAATGGGCGCCTACTTCCTCGACGCTGAGGGCGAGCAGAGACCGGCGATCATGGGGTCATACGGCATCGGCATGGAACGCCTCCTCGCCGCCATCATCGAAGAGAACAACGACGAAAACGGCATCATCTGGCCAGAGGGGCTCGCACCATATGACGTGCACCTCGTCGGCCTCCAGCTTGAGCGGTCACCGGACGCTCGTGAGGCGGCCGAGAAGCTCTACGCAGAGTTAGAAGCCACCGGCGTCCGCGTGTTGTTCGACGATCGCGACGAATCGCCCGGAGTGAAGTTCAACGATGCGGACCTGCTCGGAATGCCGGTTCGCGCCACCGTTAGTCCGCGCAACCTTGAGCAGGGCTCCGTCGAGATAAAGCGGCGGCGAGACTCTGAGAGTGAATTGGTGCCGCTGACGGGTGCCGTGGAAACGCTCCGCTCCCGCCTCTGATTGCTTGCCCGGTGCCGGTTTGCTGCGATACCATTCGCCCATACGTGAAGAAGACCCCGCGCTTCCTGATTCTCGCCCTGTTCGCGCCGCTCCTCATACTTGCTGCGTGCGGTGGAGGCGACGATGATTCCGGCTCCCTGCCCGGCCAGTTAACGGACCCGGAAACGGTACCCACCGCGACGCCTTGGGATGAAAGCCCTGATGTGGTCATCCTCGACCCTGAGAATATCCAGTCTTTGCCTCCAACCCAACCTGAAGGCGGCGACGGTGGCTCGCCAACTCCGGCCGCAGGCGAACCCGGAGAGTGCGGCGAAACCTACATCGTGGTAGCGGGCGACACCACCTTCGGGATCGCGGACAAGTGCCGCGTAAGCGTCGAAGACATCGAAGCCGCCAACCCAGGCATCGACATTCGCTCGCTCTCAATCGGACAGGAAATCAACCTTCCCCCCGTGACCGAAGAGTAGAGCCCCTGCGCGGGCCTACGGGTACCGTTACCCTTACCGCTGTGCTAGCCTAAATTGCACAATTCCGCCTTCTGAAAGCTGGATCCAATCGTTATGGCAATTGATCAGAAACCGCACGACCGCCTCCAACAGATGCAGCAGCTCAAACAGCAGGCTGCAGAGGGCGGCGGCGCGGAACGGGTCGAAGCGCAGCACAAGCGCGGCAAGTTAACAGCGCGCGAGCGGCTCGCAATCCTCATCGATGAGGGCACGTTCGAAGAGATCGGGGCCCTGACTCAACACCAGTCCACAGAGTTCGGCCTGGAGAAGCAGCGCTACCTCGGTGACTCGGTCGTGACCGGCTATGGCAAGATCGACGGCCGCATCGTCTACGTCTACGCACAGGACTTCACCGTATTTGGTGGGTCACTTTCAGAGGCGGCGGGCGAGAAGATCTGCAAAGTCATGGACCTCGCCATGCGGAACGGCGCGCCAATCATCGGCCTGAACGACGGCGGCGGCGCCAGGATTCAGGAAGGCGTGGTCTCACTCAAGGGATACGGTGAAATATTCACCCGCAACGTCCTCGCGTCCGGAGTTGTACCTCAGATCTCCGTAATCATGGGCCCCACGGCCGGCGGCGGCGTTTACTCCCCCGCCATCACGGACTTCATCTTCATGTCCCAGGGGACATCCTACATGTACATCACCGGCCCGGACGTCGTCAGGGCAGTCACCCATGAAGACGTCTCCCACGAGGACCTCGGCGGCGCGCAAGTCCACTTCACCAAGACCGGCGTCGCCCACTTCATGGGAGAATCGGACGAGGACTGCCTCCAGGAGGTGCGCCGGCTCGTCTCCTTCCTGCCTTCGAACAACACAGAGGATCCTCCTTACGCCGAGCCTGCGGACAGCCCTGATCGCCTCTGCGAGGAGCTGGCCAGCGTCGTTCCGGACGACTCCAACAAGCCCTACGACGTGCACAAGGTGATCGAGCCCATTCTCGACGACAACGACTTCATCGAGGTGCACGCCGGCTTCGCCCGCAGCATCTGCGTCGGTTTCGGCCGGATGGACGGACGCGTCGTCGGCATCGTCGCGAACAACCCCGGTCAGATGGCAGGCGTGCTGGACGTGGACTCCTCTCGCAAGGGGGCGCGCTTTGTACGATTCTGCGACGCCTTCAACATACCGATCGTCACCCTCGTTGACGTTCCCGGCTACATGCCCGGCACGGTCCAGGAATTAGGCGGCATCATCATCCACGGGGCCAAGCTCCTGTACGCCTACGCCGAGGCCACTGTCCCCAGGGTCACCGTCATTCTCCGCAAGGACTACGGCGGCGCTTACCTCGTCATGGGCTCAAAACACCTGCGTGCCGACATTAACCTCGCATGGCCCGCCGCCGAGATCGCCGTCACCGGGCCTGACGCCGCCGCAAACATCATCTTCCGTCGCGACATCGAGGCCGCGAGCGATCCCGACGCCCGCCGCAAGGAACTGATCGACGACTACAAGGAGCGTTTCGCTAACCCCTACGTCGCCGCCTCACGCGGCTTCATCGACGACGTCATCGATCCGCGAGAGACCCGCATCAAGATCATCCGCGCCCTCGAGATGCTAGAGAACAAGACCGACACCAACCCACCCAAGAAGCACGGGAATATCCCGCTCTAGCGGCGGCACGACGCGAGGGATTTCGGGACGACGCGATGGAGAAGAGCCGGACGATCACCATGCTCGCTCTTGCGGTCTGCGGGGCGCTCATGGTCATTCTTTCGTTCTTCCCATGGCTGACATTCTCAAGCATCGATTACGGTGGCCTTGACGAGGGCTACCTGCCAGGTACGTCGATTTCGATCAATGGCACCGAAACCAGCCTCCTCCGTGACATTGAGACTATCGAGGCCAACACAATCCAGGAAGTCGACAAGTGGTGCAGTTGTCGTGTCTCATTTGGCGACGGCTATCTGGTCGCAGCCCTCGGCGCGGTCGTGGTTGCGTCCTCTGCATTTACGTTCCTCAGCAACCGCAGCGGTGCCGCAGGGTCGATGGCAACGGTCGCCTCCGGCGCCGCTCTCATCGTGGCTGGATACAACACGATGGCAGACTGGCAAGCCTTCGCGTGGACCGAGGGGGGTCAGACCGAAGTGCTTGACGGCGCGGTGACCCCGTTCTTGTGGGCGCTGGTGGTAGTGTCC
>JBDSHD010000171.1:0-3225 GCA_039918655.1 Dehalococcoidia bacterium
ACCATGAGCGGATTGAAGTGGCGTTACTCCGTCAGCACGGCCTGCTGGGCGCCCATCATCTCCAGCATGGCGGCTCGGACGGCCTCTTCGATCTGCGGGACGTCCTTCGGCATGCTGCCGTAGATGGCGCCGGTCTTCGGCGGCGCGTCGTGCGGCTGTTTTGCGTAGGCGACGGCGTCGGCGAGGTCGGTCCTGAAGGCGCTGGCGACGGTGGGCTGGGTCTGCGGGCGGGTGACGCACATGTGGATCCCGTTGGGGTGCTGGAGGCCGTTGAAGCGCCAGCCGCGGCCCCGCATGAAGTCGTTGATGTGGTAGATGTCGAACTGGCCGGAGGTGAATCCGAAGCAGAATGTGGGCGCGCCGAAGATGCGGAGCTCGGGATGGCTGCGGACGGCGTCCTGCATGGCGAAGGCGGTCTCGAAGATGAGTTTCGCGTACTTGAGGTAGCCTTCGCGGCCCATGCTTATCATTGCCGCCCACGTCGCGGCGAGGAGTCCGCCGGAGCGGCTGCCCGCGATGCCGGGCGAGAGGTACTTGCCGCCGGACCAGTGCGCTTGCGTGAACGAGGCATAGTCGCGCAAAGTGCGGTTGCGGCAGGCGAGGACGGACGAGCCCTTGGGCGCGTAGCCGTATTTGTGGGTATCGGCGGAGATAGAGGTGACGCCGGGGAGGCGGAAGTCGAAGACGGGGATGTCGTAGCCGAGCTCCTGCCCGTATTCGAGGATGAAGCCGCCGAGACAGCCGTCCACGTGAAGCCCGACGCCTTTCTCCAGGGCTATCTCCGAGAGTCGTTCGATCGGGTCGATGGTGCCGTAGGCGTAGTTGCAGGCCGAGCCGACGATGACGGCGGTGCGGTCCGTGATCGCGTCGCGGACGAAGCCGGTGTCGACGAGCGTGGTCTCCGGATCGCACGGCGCGTCGATGACCTCGAGACCGAAGAGGTGCGCGCCCTTGCGGAAGGCGGGGTGAGCGGTCTCCGGGAGGATGACCTGGGGGACGGCGATGCCGCGCTCCTTCTGCGCCTGCTCGCGGTAGACGAGGATAGCGGTGAGGATGCTCTCGGTGCCGCCGGAGGTGACGGCGCCTGCTGGTTCAGAGCCGGGCCGGGCCGCGTCCGCGTGGAGCATATCGAGCGTCATAGCGATGATCTCGCCCTCGAAGCGGGTGGCACTCGGGCACATGTCGCGCTGGAGGGCGTTGACGTGGGCGTAGAGGCCGTACGCTTCCTTGAGGAAGGCGTAGTGCTCCATGTCGCCGCAGTACATGGTGCCGGAACACTTGCCGGTCTGCCAGAAGGCGTCTTCCTCCTTCGCGACCTGCTGAAGTTCGGCCAGAATCTCATCGCGCGGGCGACCCTTTTCGGGCATGCGGGCGTTGACTCCGAATCGTTGTGCGTAGGGGTAGTAGTTGGCCATGGCGTACCTCCGGGGTTATATCCTACGCGGTTTGGAAGGGTGAAGGGTGAAGAGTGAAAGCAGCATGCATCGAGCCCGCTCACGGTTGTCGCGGCGGCGCGCCCGGGCCGTTGAGTGTGTTGAATACCGGGCCGAGCGCGGTGTACGAGGCCTGGAACTGGCCGAACAGGTGGTCATAGAGGGCGCGGTGATCCCGCTCCGGTTCGAAGGTGCCGCGGATCGGGCAGAAGCGGTCGATATCGTCGAGGGAGGCGATGCCGAGGGTCTGGAAGGCGAGCAGGGCGGATGCGCGGTTGCTGGCGTGAACTGGGTCGGCGAGCGGGTGGATGGGGCGGCCGATGACGTCGGCGAAGATGCGCGCCCAGGCGTCGGAGCGGGCGCCGCCGCCGGAGAAGCGCAGCTCGTGGTATACGTCGCCGGTGAACTCCTCAACGGCAGGCAAGAGAGCCCGCAGGCTGAAGGCGACGCCTTCGAAGACGGCGCGGACCATGCGCGCGCGGTCCGTTTCGAGGCCGATGTTGATGAAGGCGCCCCGGGCGTTGGCGTTGGCATCGGGGGATACGGTGCCGGTGAGGGAAGGGAGGAAGAGGGTGCCGCCGGCGCCGGGGGGAGAAGACTCCACAGCGGCGTCCACGCCCGCAAACGGGTCGGCCTGCGAGTGGTTGGCCAGTGGATCATTGGCGAAGACGATGTCGCGGAGGAAATGGTCCAGCGACCGGGCGGCGATGCCGTTCTCGGCCATCACCATGTACCGGCCGGGTACTGCGCTGGGCATGCTGACCAGAGACTTCGCGAGGTCGCCCTTCTTCACGCCGATCGGGGCAAGGACCTGCCCGGTAGTCCCAGCGTTGATGGCGCCGGACGACGGTCGGAAAGCAGCGGTGGCGATCGCAGCCGCCTGCGTGTCATTCAGGCCGGAGATGATCGAGGTATCGGGAGAAAGGCCCAGATCTTCGGCAACGGCCGCGTCGATCTTTCCGATGACCGAGTTCGGAGGCACGAGTTCCGGGAGCTTGTCGCGGTCGATGCCCGACATCTCGAGGAGTTCTTCGTCCCAGGAAAGAGTGCCGAGGTCGTGCTGGCTGGTGAGGAGCATGCTGAAGGCGGTGCAGACGTTAGCTGTGAAGCGCTTGCTCAGGCGCGCCAGGACGAAGTCGACGGGTTCGAGGAAGCAGCGCGTGCGCTCGTAGATATCAGGGTGCTCTGCCTGTATCCAGAGCATCTTTGAGAGAGAGTCAGCCCCGGAGGGCAGGGGCGGGATGCCGTGTACCTCCATCCAGCGAGGGAAGGCGGTGGGGTGCTTGCTGTAGAGGGCGATGGAGTGCGGGCCGCCCCGGCCGTCCAGCCAGAGAAGGAGCGGCCCAACCGCCTCACCGTCCGCGCCCACGGGCACGATCGAGAAGTACTGGGCAGCGACGGCGACGGCGACGATCGACTCGCGGGGGACACTTGCCGTGGACACCACCTCGCGGATCACCTCGGCGACGGCGCCCCAGACCTCGCGCGGGTCCTGCTCAGCGCCGTCGGGCGGGATCAGGCGAGTGGCGATGGATCGGACGGCGCGGGCCGAAACCTCTCCGTTCTCGGAAACGAGGGCCGCCTTTGGGCCGCTCGTGCCGAGATCGATCGCGAGGACGTGGCGTGTGGTCATGGGTACGGGGCTATTCTACGAGGTTGCGCCGGAGCAGGGGAGCGCCTAGCTTCATTCCGCAGGTATCACGTCAACTCGCACGCCACGGTCTGTGGGTACCGGCTGCCAGTGCCAGGGCCGGTACTTGAGGTGGCCATAGCCGCCGGCGAGGTGCAGCCA
>JBDSHD010000172.1:0-3034 GCA_039918655.1 Dehalococcoidia bacterium
GCCGAGATCGATCGCGAGGACGTGGCGTGTGGTCATGGGTACGGGGCTATTCTACGAGGTTGCACCGGAGCAGGGGAGCGGCAAGCAGGCTGCCGGGCTTCATTCCGCGGGTATCACGTCGACACGCACGCCACGGTCTGTGGGTACCGGCTGCCAGTGCCAGGGCCGGTACTTGAGGTGGCCATAGCCGCCGGCGAGGTGCAGCCATTTGACCATGCCGGGCTCGACGTCCGACTGGCTGTACCACTGCGGGTGCTGGTAGGGCTCGAAGCCGTTATAGAGGATCACCTGTCCGGGACTTACGGACGGTGAGAGCTTGGCGGCGATGTTCAGTTCGCCGACGTCGCTGCGCACGATGATCCGCCCGCCGTTGGCGATGCCGCGCGATTCGGCTTCAACGGTGTTCAGGAGGGCGAAGGGCTCGCCTCGGTGGGTGTTCTGGATGATGTTGTTGGTCATGTTCATGGAATGGACGCTCCAGCGGGGGTGGCCGCTGGTGAGGAAGAACGGCCGGTCGCCGCCTTGGCCGGGGTCGTCCTTGTGGACGGGAAGCTCTTCGCCGGCCTCCAGGAACCATTCGTGGTCGATGTAGAACTGGGCGCGGCGGGTGAGCGTGGGGTAAGGGAGCTTCTCCTCGACGTGCCAGCGGAATGGGGAAAAAGTCTTATCCGGCTCAATCGTGGAGGCCTGTGCGAGGCCGTGACCGGCGAGGCCCCAGGCCTGCCAGCGCATGACGCCCCTCTCACGCATCGTTTCGAGTGATGCGTCCGCCGGGAGGATGCCATATGCCGCGTCGTCTTTGAGGATTTCGTCGAAGCGGGCTTCTTCGTCGCGCACCGCGCCGTTGAGGGTCATGCGGGCTGATGCGCCTTCGAGGTTAATCGGTTGGCCTGATTTGGTCTGGAACGACAGGAGTCCGCGAGCCTTCGCGCGCTCCTCCAGCTTCTCGGTGAGCATCAGGGAGATGTCCCAATCGGGTTTCGCGTCGTCGGGCGGGGGCACTGAGCGATCTATGAAGACGGTGTTCAAGTGGTGGACGCCCGGCATGCTGAAGCCGAGCTTCTCGTAGTGCTGGGCGGCGGGGAGGACGTAGTCGGAGTACATGCCGGTTGTGTTGAGGCGGAAGTCTATGGAGACGATCATCTTGAGCTTGGGCCAGAGATGCTCCAGGAGGAGTTTCTGACCGCCGCGGTGGCGGCGCAAGACGTTGCCACCGGCTTCCACCAGGACGCGGGGTTCGACCTGCTGCCAGACCTTTGAGAGGGTGGCGTCCCACCAGCCCTTGTCGAGCGCCTCGCGGTAGTAGTCCTCGAACGGGCGCTTCATGGTGGGGTCGGACCAGGCCGGGTTGTTCCAGCGTTCCTTGTAGCCGTAGTGCTCGTACCAGAGGAAGACGGGCGGGAACCAGCCGCCGGGGCGGGCGCCCATCATTTCCATGCCTTTGATCGCGATCATCTCGGTGGTGAGGGTTGGGTCGGTGGCGGCAAGCATGCGGCGCATGCTGATCATCTGTCCGAGGAAGTCGCGGGCGGCATCCTGTCCGGGACGGCCTTTCGCGCCCTGGAAGGCCACGCCGTCCAGGCCGGAGATGGCCCAGGACTGGGTGCCGTTGCCGGGCTTGCCCCAGTTGCCGGTGACGGCGAGGAGGAGGCACATGGCGCGCTCCATGAGGTCGCCGTGGTAGGACTTGCCCTGGTTCCAGCCGGCCATGATCTTCGTCTTGCGGGTGGCGACCTTGCGGGCGAGCGAGCGGATGGCGTTCGGATTGACGCCGCAGATCTTGCTCGCGGCTTCGGGCGTGTAGTCTTCGAGGGTGCGGCGCAGTCGGGCGAAGACGGGTTCGGCTTCGACCTGCGAACCGTCAAGCAGGGTGACGGTAGCTGTGCCCTCGAGGGCGGGGCTGACGTCGCCGAGGGAGAGGCTGCCGCGCGGTGCGGGGATGACCTGGCCGGTCTTCTCATCGAGCCAGTAGAACTGGTCGTCGCGCTCACCCTGCGCGACCTCGTTGCCGCGGAGGAAGCGGCCGGTGTCCGTACGGACGAGGAGGGAGAGGTCGGTCTGCTCCTGGATGAAGCGCTTGTTGTGCAGTCCTTCGTCGATGATGACCTTGCACATGGAGAGGGCGAGGGCGGCATCGGTGCCGAAGTGGACCGGCAGATGGATGTCGGCGTGGATGGCGGAAGGGCTGTAGTCGGGCGCGATGATCGCGACTTCGCCGCCGTTGTAGCGGCATTCGGGGACGTAGTGGTACCACTCGATGGCGGAGTAAACGGGGTTGTTGTGCCAGATGATGATGAGGTCGGCGAGGAACCAGTCGTCGGCGCTGGCTGTGGGGTTGAACTTGCCCCAGGTGATGTAGAAGCCGGGGTCCCAGTCCTGGAACTCGGCGTTGCCGTCGGTCACGGGGGAGCCGATGGCGCTGGTGAAGCCGCGGGCGGCGGCTGCGCCGGGCTCGGGGGTCATGAGGGTGATGATCGCCTCCGGGCCCTGTTCCTCGATGGCGTCGAGCATGGCGTTCGCGATGTCGGTGAGTGCTTCGTCCCAGGAGACGGCCTCGAACTTGCCCTCGCCGCGCTCGCCGACGCGCTTGAGGGGGCGGGTGATGCGGTCGGGCGCGGTGTGGAGGTAGCCCCAGCAGGCGCCCTTGTTGCAGCCCATGGGGTTCATGTCGGGCACGCCGGGCTGGATGACGGGCAAGGTGCCCGACTGCTCCTCGCGGACGATCTTCCCGTCGCGCGTGTAGACGCGGAACGGGCAGCCGCCGGGGTAACAATCGACGGCGTGGCTGCCCCACGTGGTCTTGTCCCACTTCCACCGGTCGCGGTAGTGCTCTGTCCAGTCGCCGGTTTCGCTGCGGGGTTGTGTGGTCAAAGAAGGCATCCCTCCGTCTAATCGGCTGAGGGGATTATCGGGTCCGCTGGGGCGGGCAGTCTGTCAGGCAAGAGGGGTAAGGGCGTGTGGGGGAAGAGTGAAGGGTGAAGGGTGAGGGGGCCGTGGCGGATCGCGCGAAATCCGCCGTTTCAGCGCAGCCGCC
>JBDSHD010000173.1:0-3432 GCA_039918655.1 Dehalococcoidia bacterium
TCATTATCCTCATGCGCTCCGCTCTTCAGGGCCAGGACCTGCCGATCCTGGGCGATCCGGTCGTGCAGATGATCGTCGCGATATCGTTTGTGGGGTGGGTGACCATCGCCAGGCTAATCAGGGGACAGATGCTCTCCCTCAAGAGCAGGGATTTCGTGATCGCCGCCCGCGCTATGGGCGCTTCCCAGTGGCGGATCGTGTTCACGCACATGCTTCCAAACACGCTGGGGCCGGTGACCGTAGCCATCGTCTTCGGCATCCCCCTGGCGATCTTCGCAGAGGCAGCGCTTGGTTTCCTTGGTTTGAGCGTACCGATACCGACAGCCAGCCTCGGGAAGCTGGTCGCGGACGGGAACCGCTACATCGAGACGCAGTACTGGCTGGTGCTGATACCGGCCTCGTTCATCGCGCTGATCATGCTCTGCTTCACGTTCCTGGGCGACGGCCTACGCGACGCCCTCGACCCGCGCTCGCGCTAACCCCCAGCCGGTCCCCCGCCGAGTCCCGGCTGGGTCATCGTTTCGGGATTGAGCAGCGCGTCTAGGTCCGATTCCGATAGTTCAGTCTTCTCCCTCGCCACTTCACGAATCGTACGCCCCGTCTTTGAGGCTTCCTTTGCGATCTCCGCCGCCTTGTCGTAGCCGACAGCCGGCGCCAGGGCCGTTCCCAGCATTAGGCCGCGCTCGACCATGGCGGGGCCGTGCTCAGTGGCCGTGATGCCCTCCACGCACTGGCTCGCGAAGTTGTTTGCGCTCGCGGCCAGCAGCGAGACGGACTCGAGCAGGTTGTGCGCGGCCACCGGCATCATCATGTTCAGCTCGAAGACGCCTCCCTGCGCCGCCTGCACGACTGTGGCGTCGTTGCCGATCACCTGCGCCACGGCCTGGAGCACCGACTCCGCGATCACGGGGTTAACCTTGCCGGGCATGATGCTGCTTCCCGGCTGTACTTCCGGTAATGAGATCTCGCCAATTCCGGCCCGCGGCCCGGAACCGAGCCAGCGGATGTCGTTCGCGCATTTCTGGAGGCTGACGGCGATCGTTCGCAAGCAGGCGCTGGCCTGGAGGACGCCGTCCAGCGTGTTTTGCGCCTGGAAGTGGTTGTCCGTCTCGCGCACCGTTACACCCAACTCCGTCGAGAGCACGGCGCAGACGCGCGAGGCGAACTCCGGGTGCGTGTTGACGCCTGTCCCGACGGCCGTGCCGCCCAGCGCCACCTCCGACAGCTCCCCCTGCGCCACCCGGGCCCGCCGGATGCCGCGCTCAACCTGTCCGGCGTAACCAAGGAACTCCTGGCCCAGCCGGACAGGTGTCGCGTCCTGCAGATGCGTGCGGCCGGTCTTGATGATCGGCCAGAACTCGCTGGACTTGGTCCGCAGCGCCTTCTCCAGGTGTGTCAGGGCCGGGATCAGTAGCTCCTCGATCTGCACCAGCGCGGCGAGGTGGATAGCCGTCGGGATCACGTCGTTGGAGGACTGGCCCAGGTTGACGTGGTCGTTGGGGTGGACAAGCTTCGAACCCCGGTCGCCGCCGAGGATCTCGCTCGCACGGTTCGCGATAACCTCGTTCGCGTTCATGTTCGTTGACGTGCCGGAGCCGGTCTGAAAGATGTCGATTACGAAGTGCGCGTCGAGCTTGCCGTCCGCTACCTCGCGAGCGGCCGCCTGGATGGCATCGGCAGTCTTCGGCTCCAGGTGGCCCAGATCGGCGTTGACCCGGGCCGCCGCAAGCTTGATCAGGCCGAGAGAGCGGATGAAGGCGCGGGAAAAGCGGAGGTTGCTGATCGGAAAGTTGAGGACGGCTCGCTGCGTGGAAGCGCCGTAGTAGGCGTCGGCCGGCACTTCCATGGGGCCCATGGAGTCGCGTTCTGTTCGTGTGTCAGGCATGGCTTGGGCAATGCTCCTTCGTTCATGAAGTTCCTCGGCCATAATATAGCGAGAGGAGACTTCACGAAATTGTGACATACGTCACAGTACGTACGGCGATAGACCGATTACGATGCAATTGTCATTGGGGCAGCACCCCCAATCGCACCCCCTCCTGTTGGGCCCCGGACGCGACGTTCGGGGCCCGCGGCTTTCCAGGGCAGCAAAACGGCCCCGATGGACTCCACCGGGGCCGCTGTGATTTCCGCCGGACGCGCCTAGTTGATCTTGATGCAGACGCTCTTCGTCTCCAGGAAGCCGTCCATGCCCTCGAGGCCGAGTTCGCGGCCGATGCCGGACTGCTTGTAACCGCCGAATGGCATCACCGGCACGCCGAGCTGCCCGGCCGCATGGTAAGTGTTCACCCACACCGTGCCGGCCTTGATCCCCTTTGCGAACTTCAGGGCGCGGTCGATGTCCTGTGTCCAGACCGCGGCCGCCAGTCCGTACATCGAATCGTTGGCGATCTGTAGCGCCTCTTCCGGCGTCTTGAACGGAATGACGGAGAGCACGGGGCCGAAGATCTCCTCCTGGGCGATCTTCATCCGGTTGTCCACGTGGTCGAAGATGGTGGGCTGGTAAAAGTAGCCCTTGTCGTACTCCGGCCCGGTAACTCGGCCGCCTCCGGCGATCAACTTCGCGTTCTCCTCTCGCCCGGCGTTCACATAGTGCTCCACCGTGCTCAACTGGGAGTCACTGACAACCGGGCCCATGCGTGTCATAGGGTCCATCGGGTCGCCGACCTTGACGGTGTTGACGAAGCCGCTGAACTGGCTGACGAACTGATCGTGAATCTCCTCCTGCACGAGGACCCGGCTACCTGCCTGGCAGACCTGCCCGGCGTTCAGGTAGATGCCGAATAGCGAACCGATGATCGCACCCTGGAGGGGGGCGTCGGCGAAGATGATGTTCGGGGACTTTCCGCCAAGCTCCAGTGAGATCTTCTTAACGTTGCCCGCGGCGGCCCGCATCACCTGTTGCCCAACTTCCGTTGAGCCGGTGAAGGCGACCTTGTCAACGAGATGGGAGGCGGCGATCCGATCGCCGACGATGCGGCCGGAACCGGTGATCACATTGATCACGCCCGCGGGTGCGCCGGCTTCCGTGATGATGCGAGCGAGTTCATAGGTGGTGCAAGGCGTGTAAGTGGCCGGCTTAACGACAGTTGTGCAGCCGACGGCGAGAGCAGGCGCGATCTTCCACGTCGCCAGCAACATCGGGAAGTTCCACGGCGTGATGATCCCTACGACGCCGATGGGCTCGCGCAGGATGAGACCGAGGGCGTCATCGACGTAGTTGGAGACCGCCTGGCCCTTCACGTTCAACGCCAGGCCCGAATAGTAGTCAAACACGTCGGCGGTGAGCGCAACCTCCATGGATGCCTCGCTGAGTGGCTTGCCGACCTCCGAGGCGAGCAAACGGGCTAGTTCGTTCAACTCTGAACGGATCTTGTCCGCCGTCCGGCGCAAGACATCTGCGCGCTGTCGTGCCGGGGCCTTGGACCAGGC
>JBDSHD010000174.1:0-2545 GCA_039918655.1 Dehalococcoidia bacterium
TCGACACCGGCGAGTTGCTGGCCGCGCCACTTCTGGTGCTCAGCGTGGCGTTCTTTGAACTCGGGGATGACCTTTGTGCCGGTGCGGTAGATGGAGTCCATGACGTCCTCGTGGGAGCGCGCGCCGCACTGGGCGACGAAGATCATGAGGTCCAGGTGGGCGGCCTCGTACTTGCGGAGGGTGTCCTTGATGAAGTCGGGAGTGCCGATGCAGCCACCGCGCTGGGCGGCGCGCCAGAGGGCGCGCGTGACCTCGTCCTTCGGTTCTTCGGCCGAGAGGTTGCTGCCGAAGCCGCCGAAACCGCGGAAGCCCTCGCCGAACGGGCCCCAGCGCTGCTCCGGGGGCGCGTCCGCGAAGTCCTTGTAGATGTTCTTGCGGCCTGGCGTGTGTGCGCCACCGGTGAACGGGTTGTAGTAGTAGGCCAGGGAGTAGGCGAAGAATTGGGCGCCTTCCTGGCCCTTCTCGATCGCTTCTTCATCGGAGTCGAAGCAGGAGAGGATAGAGAGCACGCCGAGGGCAGGGTTGATGGCCGCGCCGATTGGAGTGCACTCGTCGCGCACCAGCTCGTAGTAGTTCTCCACTCGTTCCTGTGCTTCGTCCGGCGTCTCGAAGGCGAACCCAAGGGAGCCCATGCCGAGGCGGGCGGCCACCATCGTAGTCTCGCGGCGGGAGGACGCGACCCAGAGCGGCGGGTGCGGTTTCTGCAATGGCTTGGGGACGACGTTGCGCTCGGGCATGCCGAAGTAGGCCCCCTCGATGCCTTCGTAGGGCGTGTTCGTCATCATCTTGACGACTTCGCGGGTGGCTTCTTCCCACATCTGCTTCTTCTCTTCGCGCCGGACGCCGAAGCCACCCATCTCCTGATCAGAGCCGGACTCACCGGTGCCGAACTCGACGCGACCGTCGGAGACTAAGTCAAGGGTGGCGATGCGCTCGGCGACGCGGGCGGGGTGGTTGTAGCGCGGGGGCATGAGGGCGATGCCGTGACCGAGGCGGATGTTCTTGGTGCGCTGGCTGGCGGCGGCGAGGAACACCTCGGGCGCGGAGGAGTGGGAGTACTCCTCGAGGAAGTGGTGCTCAACTTCAAAGACGTAATCGAAGCCAAGCTGGTCGGCGAGCTCGACCTGGTCGAGGGCATTCTTGAAGAGCTTGTGCTCGGCGTCCGGGTCCCACTGGTCCTTGTCGCGGGGCTTCGGTATCTGGTGCTCATAGAACAGTCCGAATTTCATTGTGGGGCTCCTTCGGGGCGAACTCTGACGCGCACGTTAGACTATCGCAGAGCGGCGGCGGCGCGCAACGCCGCAGAGAGGCGCCGCCCTGTGGGGCAGGTCTCGAAGACCTGCAGCTACAGCAGGCCGTGTTTTTTCAGGAGTGGCTGGCTGTAGGTGATGCGGCCGGTCAGTTCCTTCGGGTTGCAGGTGGCGAGGATGAGTGCGGCTCTCGCCATGTACTCGACAGGTTCGGCGCGGGGGTCGTCTTCGCTCTCGATGAGCTTGTGGAAGAGGACGCCCGGCGAGGCGACGATGCCGGCCGGAGCTAGCGAGTTGACCGCGATGTTGTGCTCGAACAGTTCGTGGGCGAGGCCGCTGGAGAAGCGCTCGATGCCGGCCTTGACGACGCCGTAGGTAGTGCCGCCGTGCGGGTCGCGATCGTAGGGCGGGCCTTCGGGGTGCCGGGCGGCGAGCGAGGAGATGTTGACGATGTGGCCACTGCCGGAGGCGAGCATATCAGGGATAACGGCCTGACAGAGGAGCATCGGACCGGTGAGATCGACCTGGAGCATCCTCTCCCAGCGGCGGAGCGGGAAGTCCTTGATCGGGCTGTAGTAGGTGAGCGCGGCGTTGTTCACGAGGACATCGACTGGCCCATAGGCGTCGTGGATGGCCTTCACCAGGCGCTCGATGTCTTCCGTGTCAGAGAGGTCGCACTTCACCGCCGTCGCTTCGCCACCAGTGGCACGGATTTCGGCGACGGTCTCGGCGATACTGCCGGGGAGCTGGTGATCGCCTTCATGTTCGGTGCGGGCGGCGACGATCACGCTGGCTCCTTCGCTACCGAAGAGGAGCGCGATCTCCTTACCGATGCCGCGACTGGCACCGGTCACGATGGCTACACGTCCGTTAAGTTTGCCTACCATGTATATCTCCCTTCGGGTTGTAGGCTGCCGCCTCACCGGGACGAGGATACCCCAACGCCTCCGCTGCATCCCTCAATAGATCGTGAACAGCGGTGAGGCTGCCGATTAGCTCCGGGTCCGTGGCCCGGCTCGCTAGCTTGTTCTCGAGATCGATCACGGCCCGGCATAGGTCTTTCGCCATTGCCTCGTCAGCCTTACGCAAGGGAGGATCGACGTTGTGCATGAAGTTGTGAACGGGCCCATAGAAGGCGGCTTCCGCACCGGAGCGGTCGCCCTGCTCCAGGAGGCCGAGCACGCGACTGAGGCCTGCGTCTTCTTCGACGAATGCGTCGGCGTCGATGATGCTCGTTCCGAGCGGCGAAAGGGCTTGATCGCAGGTGCTGCCGCTGGCTCCGCCAAACGCGCCGG
>JBDSHD010000175.1:0-5890 GCA_039918655.1 Dehalococcoidia bacterium
AGTTTACCACAAAAGATAAGGCGTCTACACCCTTTGTCTTAATTCGCTCGGCGGTCCAGTCAGCGTCAGAGAGGAGACTGTAGGAGACGACATGTACGGGGGAGTCCATGCCGTCTCCTACAGTCGGGAGGGATTGGGTCTGCCGACTCGGCAGACAGGCCTGAACAGGGGGGGAATCCGTGCAGGCCACGATATAACCGTTGGTGTCAACCTGAGAGAGGAACTGGGCGAACGCGCGCTGCAATTCCTCAAACGAGCCGTAGATGTCCAGGTGATCCGGCTCGATGTTTGTGACTACCGCGATGTGCGGCTTGTAGTTCAAGAACGCCCGGTCGTATTCGTCCGCCTCGACAACGAAGTGGGGGCCTTCGCCGGGCGCGGCGTTGGTCTGGAGGTCGCGAATGACCCCGCCAATCATGAACGTGGGGTCGAGTCCGGCGCCACGCAGCATATGAGTGATCAGGGACGATGTTGTGGTCTTTCCGTGGGCACCGGCAACGGCGATGACGTCCTTGCCCTGTTGAAGGAGCGCCACCATCTCGCCGCGTTTCATCGTAGGCAGGCCGCGCCGACGAGCCTCGACGAGTTCCGGGTTATCCTCGTGAGCGGCAGAGGTGTAGACCACAAGATCTGCGTCATCGATGTTCGCGGCGGCGTGACCCTCGTGAACAGCCACCCCCAGGTGCTCGACCGTGTCAGTCAGGGGGGAAAGATGGAGGTCGGAACCAGAAACCTCGTGCCCGCGGTGCCGGAGAATGCGAGCGATGGCGGACATATGGATGCCGCCGACTCCGACGAGGTGGACGTGATGGGGGATCGTCGTGGTTGCTGCCGGAGTTGATGATGCATTCATCGTGATGACTCGCGCGAGAGTTCGAGGAGCATGCGGGCGATGCGGGTCGCGGCGGTCGGCCGCGCGAGCCGGTGACTTGCCTCCCGCATACTGCGAAGCCGTTCGGTGTCATGCAGTAGTTCGCCCACCACAGGGAGGAAGTTGTCGAGGTCAGCGTCCTCAAGGACGATCGCGGCGCCATTACGTTCCAGGTATCGGGCGTTGAGCCTCTGATGTCCGCCTGCATATGGGTAAGGAACCAATACCGCAGGTAGCGCCACAGCCGGCAGTTCGCCCATGACGGAGGCACCGGAGCGGCACAGCGCCAGGTCAGATGCCGCCATGGCCCACGGCGCCTCTTCGTTCATGTAGCCGTAGAGGTGATAGCGGTGGCGGATGTCATCGGGGAGCGCGTCACGGATTTCAGCCAGCCAGGGCTCGTCGGTGCTTCCCGAAAGGTGAATCACCTCACAGAGCTCCAACAAACCGCGTAGATTAGCCGCCACAGACTTATTGATACTGTGCGCCCCGGACGAAGCCCCGGAGATGAAGACAACCTTCTCGTCGGCGCCGATCCCCAGGCGTTCGCGCCCGCCCGCTCTATCGACTTCCCAGAACTCCTCCCGGACCGGATATCCAGTAACGATCGTCTTGCCTGACGGGAGGCTACGAAGGCTCTCGATTGCGGTCACCGCGACCTTGCGAGCCATCCTGGCGATAGCCCTGATAGTCCAGCCCGGGTTTAGGTCTGGCAGGTATATGGCAAGCGGGACGCCCTTGCTGCGGGCGGCTAGAGCCACCGGGAACCCGACGTAGCCACCCGTGGATAGGACGATCTGGGGTGCGAATTCGCCGAGGATCCTGCGGGCCTGCTGCGCGCCCGCTGCGATCTTGCTGGTGTTGGCGGCCATCTCCCAGGGCAATCGGCCGCGAATTGGCGCGGCGCTTATCTGCTCCATAGGGAAGCCAGCCCGCCGCACGATCTCCTCCTCCTGGCCGCCTGTACCGATATAGAGGACGTCGAGCGGCTCACCAGACGGCAAGAGGTGGCGCAGGGCCTGAACTATGGCCAACGTGGGGTAGACGTGGCCACCTGTGCCCCCTCCGCTCAGCGCGATCTTCATGCGGGTGAGCCTTCGTACGCTGGATCGGCGCGCTCATCTCCGCGCACTGGGCGGAACGTAGTCTTAGCCTGCCGTTGTGCGTACGGTTTCTCTGCGGTGTAGCGGGAGATGCTGAGCAAAATGCCAACGCTGGCCAACAGCGAGATTAAGGCCGAGCCGCCATAACTCAGGAACGGCAGGGGCACGCCGGTCAGGGGGATTGTCCGAGTGATGCCGAGGATGTTGATCAGTGTCTGGTAGGCGATCCACGAGATGATGCCGATCCCCAAGAATGTGGCGAAACTGTCGCGCGACTTCAGTGTGACCTTCAGAGCGCGGAATATGAAGAATGCGAATATGCCAAGGATCATCATGAGTCCCACGAACCCAACCTCTTCACCGAGAATGGCGAACACCCCGTCCGTGTGAGAGGCCGGTACGAAAAGGTGCTTCTGACGGCTCTCCGCCCATCCGATTCCGATCGGCCCGCCACTACCTAGCGCCACAAGCAACTGGATTACCTGGAACCCCAACCCTGAGGGGTCTGACTCCGGCGAGAAGAAGCTAGTTAGTCTGTCGAGTTGATACTCCTTGGTCTGGATCACGAGGTAGCTAACGGATGCGCCGGCACCCAGGAGCAGCGCAAGGTGAGTTATCGGCGCGCCAGCGACGAAGAACAGGGTGCACGCAACGAGGACGATGATAATCGTGGTGCCCATGTCCGGCTCGGCGATGATGAGGGCGCCAACGACGCTCATGAAGATCACAAATGGCACGAAGCCAAGGGAGAAATGCTTCACATCGCTGCCGCGGGCAGCGAGCCACGCGGAGACGTAGACGATGACAGATAGTTTTGCGAATTCACTTGGTTGGAAGGATGCTGGGCCAATCTCGATCCAACGCTGTGCTCCGTTTCGCTCGACACCGAGCGGTGAGAGGACTATGACCAGCGATGCCAACGAAATAGCGAGCATGGGAACGCTGAGGAAGCGCAATTTGTGGTAGTCGAGCTGCATGAACACGACGAGCGCCATAAGGCCGGCAACCGCAAAGATGGCCTGCTTGAATACAAAGTAGTTGGCATCACCGAATTCGTGGTAGGCGACAGCGAAACTTGAGGTGTAAACCGCCAACAGCCCGACTATCACCAACATTGCAGTGGCAACGAGGAGCAGGTAATCAGGCTGGCCTGGCTGAATGGTGCCAGCGCGTCGGGGGGGAGAGGCTTCAACTACGGGTGGGATGCCTGCACCTCCTCGCCGGGTTGACCTCGATCCGGATTGAGCGCCTCTACGAGCCGGCAGAAGTGCTCGCCGCGTCGCTCGAAGTTGTCGTAGGCGTCGTAGCTTGTGCCTGCCGGCGAGAGCAACACGACGTCGCCGACGCGGGCCATCATTTGCGCCAGTCTGACGGCTTCGGACAGATCGAAAGTGCGGACTATTGCGACGCTGCGAGTATTGGGATGCGACCTCATCGCTGCTTCCAGTTTCGCCCCTGACTCGCCGAAGAGAACGATGGCACGGCAATTCGCAAGAGCCTCAAGCGCGAGGTCTTCCAGGGGCAGCTGCTTGTCGCGCCCACCCAGGAGCAACACCACTGGCTCGGCAAAGGACCTGAGACCCGCGATCGTTCGCTCCGGAGTCGTGGCGATGCTGTCATTGAAGTAGGAGATTCCGTTGATGTCAGCGACGCGCTCCAGGCGGTGCGGCACGCCGCGGAACGCTTCCACGGCGCAGGCGATGGCATCCGGTGAGACGCCAGCCGCCACTGCAATGGCGGCGGCGGCGGCGGCGTTTTCCTGATTGTGCAGGCCTCGCAACTTCAACCACTCGAACGCAAACAGGGGACGTTCCCCGTCGTCGCCCTTGAAGACGGCCCACCCGTCCCGGACGAATACGCCGTTTCCGGGAGCGCTTGCACCCATCGTGAACCAGAACAGGCGGCCTTTGACCAGTGGCTCGAGGGCGCGCACTTCAGGATCGTCGTGGTTCAGGATTGTGATGTCGGACGCAGTCTGATAGCGGATGAGGTTGGCCTTCAGATCTTTGTAGGAATCCCATGAGAACTTGTCCAGGTGGTTAGGGGTGATGTTCAGGACGGCTGCAATGTGTGGGCTCTTGTCCCCAATCTGAAGTTGGGTGTGGCTGATCTCTAGCACCGACCACGTGTAAGCGCGAATGGTGTTCAGGTGATCGAGGAGACCAACGCCAATATTGCCTCCCACGAATGTCGGACGTTCATCTGCGCGGAACATCTCCCCCAGGAGTGCGGTGGTTGTGGTTTTCCCGCTGGAGCCTGTGATACCGACAACCGGCCCCGGCGCGAGTTCGAGGAAGATCTGGACCGTGGAATAGATTGGTACCCCTCGATTCCTGACATCGATAAGCGCGGGCGAGTTGAGCGGAACGCTCTGCGAGACAAAAACCGCTTCGGCGGCCGCCAGTGCGTCTTTGGGATCGGATCCAAGTTGTAGGTCTAAGGGCAACGCCGCCACTTCCTGGAGCTGTTGCGCTAGATCTCGGGGCGTTTTCGTATCGGAAACCGTTACAAGTGCGCCTCGTCTTGCGAGGTATCGAGCAAAATCGATGCCCTCGATACCCAGGCCCACGATCGTTACGCGTTTACCGGAGAAGTCGAGTTTCTCTAGCTGCTGGAGGTCGATCACGGATACACCTCCAGTGCGAGCACTAGACCGATTGTCGCTCCAAGCGCCTGAACGATCCAGAAGCGCTGGGTCACCTGGACTTCGCTCCAGCCAATCTTCTCGAAGTGATGGTGAATCGGGGCCATCTTGAAGAGCCTCTTACCCCCGGTTAGGCGGAAGTAGCCGACCTGCATCCCGACCGACAGCCCTTCGATGACGAATATGATCGCGATTATTGGGAGGATCAACCACTGCCCGGTCAAGAACGCAACGATGGCGAGTCCACCCCCGAGCGAGAGGGCGCCAGCGTCGCCCATGAAGACACGGGCGGGATAGGAGTTATGCCACAGGAATCCGATCGTTGCCCCGGTGACTGTCAGGCAGAAGATGCCGAGGTAGGCTTGATCCTGATACAGAGCCAGGAGGCCGTAGGCCCCATAGGCGACGGCGCAAGTGCTAGCGGCAAGTCCATCCAAACCGTCCGTGACCGCCACGCCACCAGCGGTCAGTACGATCACCGTGATCGCGATCGGAACGTATACCCAACCGATTGACTCCGGTCCGTGATAGGGAATGTGGGCTGTTTCCAGCCCAAGCAGATCTTCATGGTAGAGGGCGATGGCGGCACCGACGG
Organism: Dehalococcoidia bacterium; assembly: GCA_039918655.1. Classification (GTDB taxonomy): domain Bacteria; phylum Chloroflexota; class Dehalococcoidia; order SM23-28-2; family RBG-16-64-32; genus DATKKM01. The sequence continues at coordinate 5,214 of JBDSHD010000175.1, forward strand.
CAATGGCAATGAAGACCACCAACTTGACCCGACGCGTCAGCGCTTTTTGCTGGCGCTCCTGGAGCGATCCGAGGTCGTCGATGACCCCCAGAGCTCCCAGCGCCGCCATGACCAGCAATGGCAATCCGATGGACCAGCGATCAACGAGATTCGCTGTCACTGTGAGGGCGCCGATGACCGCAAGGATGATGATGCCGCCCATAGTCGGGGTGCCGGCTTTGACCTGGTGGGTGTCCGGCCCCCAGGCGCTGATCTCTTTGCCAAGCTTGAGCCGATTCAGAAGTGTGATGCCGGGGTAGCCCGCGACGATCACCGCTACGATGGCGATTGCTGAGAGGACGAGCGCGTCGGTAATCATGCTTCCCCGAGCGCCTCAACCAATGCTTCCAGGCCGACGGCGCGTGATGCCTTGATCAAGACGTGGTCGCCGGCCTTAAGGTTCTCCAGGAGGTGAGCGGATGCATCTTCGGGTGAGTCGAATCGACGCACATCCAGGTGGCCGGCGGTGGAAGCAGTGTCCGCGATGAGGCGCGCGTCCTCCCCAACGACCACGAGGATGTCTGAGGCGCGAACGCTGTGCTTGCCGACCGCGATGTGTCCTTCGGACTCTGCGGCGCCCAGCTCGCGCATGTGACCGAGGACAGCGATTCGCCGGCCGCCGGTTTCGGACAGGAGGT
>JBDSHD010000176.1:0-2698 GCA_039918655.1 Dehalococcoidia bacterium
CGTCCTTCAGTTCGTAAAGAGCGGTCCAGTTGATCCCGCCACGACGACAAATGGTCCGATAGGCCTTGACGACACCGGGGATCTTCATGACGTGCGGCAAGTGTTCGCGAGCATACCAGTTGATGAACTCCTCCATGCGGGCTTCGTCGATACTTGCCCTGACCACCAGGACAGGGCGGCGCTTCATCCGCAAGTGGCTTCCGGGTCGTAGTGGCACTCGAACGTCTCGATGAATTTGGTGATTCGATCATTGTCCACCGCATCCATCACGTCCATGAACTGCCATGCCGTCAGTGCGATGCGAGGGTCCATGGTGAGGTGAGGCGTAAGGACGATGTTGTGGTTTGATGACACGAGCGGCTGGACCACGGCTGCCAGGGCGTTGCCCAGCTTCGTGCAGTCGGTGGGCGTCAGCATGGGCTCCGCGTTGCAGTTGTACCAAACGATCACGTAGCCATGCTCCATGTTGTGTACCGCGACCTCATTAGGCACCGGCGGGGCATCGTAAACACCGGGAGTCGCGAGTTCGGCTAAGTGCTTGCCGCTGGTCGGGGGCTGGGTGTCATAGTCGTGAGCGTTGTAGCCCTCTAGCTCCCCCTCCGCGAAGTGTCGTGCGGTCGCGCCTGAGGCTTCGTTGGGGAACATCTCAACCGGGTAGGGATAACCCTTAACGGCTGCGGCGTCCCGCTTTGACCCTGTTGGCGTGGCGACGCTGTCATCATCGCCTCCGCCACAGGCCCCTCCGGACAGCGTGACCCAACTCAGCGTCATCACAGTGAGCAAAGCAACGGCCGGAGAAATTCGCATAGTCGATTCAGCTTTGGAGCAGTCCCAGTGCCGTGTCCAGCGCAATGCCCAGAGGTTTCGAGGTATTCACCGACAAGTGACGCCGGGAGATTCGTTCGACATCCTGCCTCATCCTTTCGTAGACCGCAACCGTCGCCGTCGACCGGTCGTGAGAGTTGATCGCGTTCTCGCGGTTCCTCAGGCGTTCCTTGACTATCGCCGGCGGCGCCCAGGTGCGAACTAGCAGCAGGCGAGCGCCTCTCCTCCTCGCAATAGCGTAGTACGGCTTACGGCTGGCTTCCTTAAGGTTCGTGGCATCGACGATCACCGAGACGCGCCTGGAGAGAAGCCGGTCGATCACCAGGTGCATGGCCGGGAACAGCCGCCGGTTCTCGAGAGGGGAGTGCTCGGGGGCGGGGAAGAGGGTGGCCCGGAGGGCATCGCTGTCCAGGACCACCGCCGGGTATCGCTGCGAGAGTCGCCGCACAAAGTGCGACTTGCCGCTTCCGGGGAGTCCGATCATGACAATCAGCGCCGGGCCGGATACAGGCTCGGGCCGATTGCTGACGGAACTCTCCAGCAGATCGGCGGCGCGGCGGCGGCGCGGCGAGTCCCGCTTACTTGCTGCTGTTTCAGCCACTGTGCCGTCCTGCCAGAGCGATAAAGCCGGGGCCCGTGTGGGCTGCCATGACGCTGCTCACTTCCGTGATTGTTAGTGATCCGCTCGGAATATCTTTCCTCGTCGCTTCGGCCAACTTCTCCGCCCATTCCTTGGAGGCGGCATGGAGGATCACGATCTCCGGCATCGACAACGCTCCCAGGTCCTCGGCTACCAGGCGCACTACCGTGCCAATAGCGCGCTCCATCGTTCTGGCCCGCCCCACCATTCGGGGCCGCCCTTCCGCGAACGAGATAACGGGCTTGATGCCGACGAAGTCTGCCGTCCGCCCCACCAGCCAGGGCACACGTCCACTTCGTGCAAGGTATCCCACGGAGTCAATCGCCCCTATTAGAACCGATTCCGCGCCTGACTGGATGGCCCTCGCCTCAGCCTCCACAATATCGGCCTCGTCTTCAAGGGCCAGCGCGGCGGCCTCTATTGCGAATCCGTGGGCAGCTGCCAGGGCCCCGGTATCGACAACGCGGACCGGAAATCCAGCGAGTTCCTCGCGCGACAGGGCCGCGGCGGCGACGGCCGCGGCGTATGTGCCGCTGTAGCGTGACGGGAGGGTGAGGCAGAGGGCCGCTTCGGCGCCTGCATCCCTTGCCGCCCGGAAGGCGGTAAGGAACTCTCCCGGCGACGGGGCCGCGGTACGAGGTGCTAACCCCACAGCCTTTATCTTCTTAAAGAGGTCTCGTGGCTCGACAGCCCCATCGATGATCTGCTCATCGCCTATGTTGAGGTGGAGAGGCACGATGCGAATTCCCAGTCGTTCGATCACGGTGTCAGCGAGGCACCCTGAGCTGTCTGCGATCACGCCGATACGGGAGGTCATTCTTAACATCAGTATATTCGCGCCACTGGGGGACGACCCAACTCAGCTTGTTCCGTTATCCACAATCACTGTGCTATACTCGGCGGGAAGGAAGAAGGAGAGCGACGGGCGACAACGCGTAGATGCTAACAACGACGGAGAAGGCGGCACTTACCGCCACTTACCAGTCCCACGCGACAGATACCGGTTCAACCGAAGTCCAGGTGGCGATCCTGACCCACCGGATCAAGCAGTTGACGGATCACTTGCGGGCCAACAAGAAGGACCACCACTCACAACGTGGCCTGTTGAAGCTTGTCGGCCGACGACGGGGACTTCTACGCTACTTGAACCGGGAGGATCCAGCCAGGTACAAGGCACTTATCGCATCCCTCGGCCTGCGCAGATAAAGCGCAGGCCTTTCTCTTTCAAGACGT
>JBDSHD010000177.1:0-3060 GCA_039918655.1 Dehalococcoidia bacterium
ACAGGTACGAGGTTACCAGAGGCGGCAGCGACTAGAGGAAGCGCTGACGGAGCGCTTCGTACTGCTCTGGACGGGGGTCGCGGTGCAGGCGGGTAGCGGACTCGACCGGCGTTCCGGCGGCGAGGGCGCGGACGTCCTGTTCGTAAGCGTGCTCGGCCTCTGTCTGGAAGAAGACGCCGATGGGAATGCGATCTCCCCACTCCTGGGCGCGGGCGGCGGCGGCGGTGTGGTCGGACGGGTCGTGACCCTCGTCCTCGAGGCGATAGATCCGCTGTTTGTACCAGTCGTACGTGTTGAGCTTGTTGTAGATGACGCAGGGCTGGAGGACGTCGATCAGCGCGTAGCCGCGATGGTTCATCCCGGCCACGATCATGCGGGCCATGTGCTTCGGGTCGCCGGAGAAGGAGCGGGCGACGAACGTTGCGTGTGCGGCGAGCGCGACGGCGATGGGGTTGAAGGCGGCTTCGATGGCGCCGTCCGGGGAGGTGGTGGTGATGAAGCCCTTCTCGCTGGTGGGGGAGTACTGGCCCTTGGTGAGGCCGTAGACCTGGTTGTTCTCCACGATGTGCGTGATGTCCGGGTTGCGGCGGCAGGTGTGGACGAAGTGGTTGCCGCCAATACCGTAGGAGTCGCCATCGCCGTTAACGACGAGGACGTGGAGGTTGGGGTTGGCGAGCTTGGCGCCGGTGGCGATGGCGAGGGGGCGGCCGTGGATGGTCATGAAGCCATTGACGTGCATGTAGTCCGGGAGCTTGCTGCCGCAGCCGATGCCGCTGACGAGGAGGGCTTCGTGGGGGTGAATGCCGGCCTCGACCAGGGCCAGCTTCAGGCCACGGAGGATGGCGAAATCGCCGCAGCCGGGGCACCATGTGTTCTCGGCGTCGCTCTCGAAAACGTTGAGGCTCAGGTCAGACGGCTGCAAACTGGCCCTCCTTCACCTGCTCCATGATCTCTTCCGGCGAGAAAGGTCTGCCGTCGTAGCGCGTGATGCTTCCCTCGACGCTGACGCCGGTCTTCATGCGCAATAGTTGCGCGAGTTGGGAGCTGTAGTTGCCTTCGACGGCGATAATCCGGCGGTCGCGGAGTAAATCCTCCGTGGAGGGGGCGAGCGGCCAGAGGTCGGTGAGCGATAGCAGGTTTGCGGCGGGCCTTCCGTCTGCGTTCAACAGGTCGACAGCCTCACGGCAGGGGCCGTAGGTGGAGCCCCAGGCGAGGAGCGTTGTTTCGGCGTCTGCGGGGCCGTAGAGTTCGGGCGGGCGGGCCGCAGCAGCGGCGGTCTCCAGCTTTCGCATTCGTTTTTGCATCATGCGCACGCGGTTGTCGGCATCCTCGTTGATGTGGCCGGTCTCGTCGTGTTCATCGCTGGACGAGGCGAACACGGCTTCGGGGTCGCCCGGGAAGGCGCGGGGAGAGATCCCGTCGTCCGCAAACTCGAACCTCTTGAAGCCGTCCCCCGGGTGCTCGTCGAGCTCGATGGCGCGGCCGCGGTCGATGGGCACGGCGGCGAAGTCCACGGGGTCTATGGTCTTGATGGAGCCGGCGAGGAGCATATCCGTGAGGACGATGACGGGGCACTGGTAGCGTTCGGCGAGGTTGAAGGCGCGCCACCCCATCTCGAAGCAGTCTTCCGTTGTCCTGGGGGCGATAACGATCCGCGGGAACTCGCCGTGGCCGGCGTGGACGGCGAAGAGCAGGTCGCCTTGCTCGGTGCGCGTGGGGAGGCCGGTTGAAGGGCCGCCGCGCTGAGCGTCAACGATGACGACGGGGACCTCGGTCATGCCGGCGAGGCCGAGCGCCTCGACCATGAGGCAGAAGCCACCGCCGCTGGTCGCCGTCATCGCCCGAGCACCGGTGTATGCAGCGCCGATTGCCATGCAGATCGCGGCTATCTCGTCTTCGGCGTGCTTGGTGACCATGCCGTATTCGGGCGGAACGGAGGACAGCCATTCGACGATCGTGGTTGCCGGGGTCATCGGATAGGCGGACATGAAGCGGCAACCGCCGGCCATAGCTCCAAGCGCGAAGGCCTGGTTTCCGGCGATCGCCATGCGCGGTTGCGGATGAGCGGGCACGCTGACCTTCCAGGGAACGCGTCCAGCGTCTTTCATCGTCGCCTCGTGCGCGGCGTTGGCGACCGCCTGGTTCTTTAAGACAGCCTCTGCTCCCTTGCGCGAGAAGTTCTTTGCAATCACGTCCTGAATAGCCTGAAGAGGGAAGCCGACGAGCGCGGCTAGTGCCGCCAGTGCGGCCGTGTTTGTCATCATCTTGTCGCCGTGTTGTTTGGCGAGCTCCACCAGCGGCGGCTGGATGAGGGTGATATTCCGTGGGCGCAGAAGTGAGTCGTCGACATTGACTTCCGCCGGCGTCAACACGACGCCGCCTTCCATCACGCTGTCCGCATGCGTCGTGACAGCATCCGCCGTCAGCGCAAGAAGGACGTTGATCTCGTGTGGCTGGCTGTAGACGGGAGAATTGCCGACGCGCACCTGGAAGAAGTTGTTGCCGCCACGGACGCGGGAGCGGTAGTCCGGGGTGCCGAGCACATGCAGTCCAGCGCGCGCGGCGGCGAGGACAAATCCGGCTCCGCTCGACTCAAGCCCCTGGCCTGCGTCGCCTGACAGGCGAATCGTGATGTCGGGCCCGTTCACAATATCCAAGTCTGAACCATCCACTCTCAACGGTGGTGCCACCGAATGTCATATCCGACGGGGCCATACGGCCCCTGATCAGGGTAACAGTGTGGCGATGACGACGAAACGGCGGGCCACATAACCCGCCGTTGGCATTTGGTTTAGATGGCGACCCCGATGGGATTCGAACCCACGATCTCCACCGTGACAAGGTGGCATGTTAACCGCTACACCACGGGGCCGTTAGGCTGACATTGTATCTGTGAGCAGCGAAAGAGGTCAACGAGATACTCGATGGCGCCAAGTGAACGGGCCTCGATATAATGCGATGGAGCACACGAGGAGATTTCAGGATTGCCTAGAAAATACCGGCCACCGGCGAAGCGGAACAAGAACCGCACTACTAATATCCCGTATCAGTCTGGCAATG
>JBDSHD010000178.1:0-6264 GCA_039918655.1 Dehalococcoidia bacterium
GCCTCGCTCGCGATCCAGGCGGGGTCACGGCCGCGGGTCAGTGCGGGATCTCAGAAAAAATCGCTCCCGTTTGGCGGGTAGTCAGACGCGAGCACTCTATCCGCCAACGCGAGGTCAGCCGATGCAGTTGCTTCCGCCAGGCCAGATCGAACGGCGTCACTCGCCCGCAGGTGTCCGTCGTAGACCGCCGCAAACGTCGCCGCCTCCATACTCAAGTCTGGCGTACCACCCTTCGTGGCCGTAAGGCGCCCTCCCGCGTTCTCGATCTCCCACGAGCCCGAATTCCACGGACACGTTTCGTCCTCGATCCCGATCGTGAACGTCCCTTCGGACGCCCCGGCACCGGCCGGCCGCCCCGCGATCGCCATCACCACATCGATCACGCGCAACATGTAGTCGTCCACAACCTCTCGCTTCAGATTCATCGCGTCATCAACTGCTAACGCCAACGGGTCGTCAATCGGTCCGTACCAGTAGATCTCGTCGTTCAAATCGTGCGACAAGATGTACCGCAGGAGCCCTACATAGGCGTCCGATGTCAGCGCCTGAAACTCCGCTACCCACAGCAAAGTCTTGTCCCCGCCAACCGGGCCCGTCACGCGCTGCGAGGTGTAGGTTGCGTATCCTTCCGGTTCCCCAGAAACCCCGTACCATACCGTTACGTCCTTCAACTTCCGCTCGGGGTCGTAGAATCGGCGGAACACCGACTCCCGCCAAAGCGCTTCCGTCCGCTTGATCGAGCCCGTCCGGCGGCCTGAGGCTCGGTCGTAGACCTGCTCGAGCACCCGCCAGTCCCCTTCTCCGACCCGAATAGCCTTCCCCGCCGGGCGAGCCTTGTTGTACGGCCTCACCGCCTTCGGCTTCCATTCGTACCGGACGTTAGTTGCCGCGGTCATGTATCCGAATTTCCGGTACAGCGAGGGATGAGGCGTGTACAGAGCCGACAATGGCTGCCCCTTGTCCCGCATCTTCGCCATCGCATCAATCAACAGCTTCCCCACGTACCCCTTCCGCCGGTGCTCCGGGTAGCACGACACCGATGACACGCCGCCCATCGGGATCTCGGCCCCGTTCACCCGCGTCACGAAGTCGTACACGCGCAAGGACGCCACGATCTTGCCGTTCTCCAGCAGCACGGTCGGGTGCGCCATCTTCTCCACGTGCATGAACCCCTGCCGCCCTTGCTCCGACCGATCACCGTTGAACGATAGCGCGACCACATCGTGCACCTTCGCCAATTCATCCTCGCGCGCAGCCCTTATCTCAATCGCCAAATCTCACCGCCTTCCAGCGACGGAGGAGGAGGGAGCCACCAGCCACTGGTCAGAACCACAGAATTCGCGGCCCGCTAACCTGTCATCCTGCGGAGCACCAAACCCGTGCGCGGCAGCAGCCCGTCCCGCAGGATCCGGGGCGGGGACACCTACTCCGTTCGCGCCCAAACAAGAACGCCTTTCACTCGCCATCTCGTAACTTCCTCACTTCGGAGAGCGCACCCGCCGCACCCCTCGCGAGCAAGCCCGCATCATCACACATCTCAACGAACCGAAACCCTTGGCCGATTCGCTTCCGCGCCACCTCAGGCAATCCGGCGTAAATCCCCGGCACAACGCCATGGCGCTCGCAAGCCAGCAACAGCGCTTCGATCGCGTTGGCGAACTCCGGCGCTGCATTGTCGTACCCCCCCGGCATCAACCCGAGCGATACTGCTAGATCCGAGGGTCCCACAAACGCGACATCGATCCCCTCTACGCTCAGAATCTCGTCCACTTTCTCAATCGCCTCACGTGTCTCGATCATGCAGATGCACAACACCGTCTCGTTCGCGTGGTTGAAATAGTCTCGTCCGGCGTACAACGCCGCCCGCGCCGGACCGTAACTCCGGATCCCCTGGGGTGCGTAACGGCACGCCGCCACCGCTGCCTCCGCCTCCGCGCGGCTGTTCACCATCGGCACGATCACGCCGTACGCGCCCGCGTCCAGCGACTTCATGATGATCCCCGGCTCGTTCCACGGTACGCGGACGATCGGCACGCTATCGTCGGTCGAGATCGCCTGCAACATCGCCACCGCCGCCTGATAGTCGATGATCCCGTGCTGCATGTCCACGCACACCCAGTCGAAGCCCGAATGTGTAAATATCTCCGCCGAGATGCTGGACGGCACCGTCAGCCATCCTCCGAGGGCCGCCTGGCCTGACTCCCACAGTCCTTTCAGCCGGTTCTCTCTCATGTCTTCACCTTGGTTCTCGGGCTCTTGGTTCTCGGGTCCTGGTTTGCTGATTTGCTGGTTCTGGCGCCTCGACAGGACTCAGATTGCTTCCTCTGGCCGATTATGGCGCACAGCCCTCTCTGCTCGCTATCATTGGCCGCACACGAATGGGGGATGTCACATGTACCTTGAACTGAACAAGAACCTGACCGACCAAGAGATCGCGATCAAGACCGAGGTCCATCGCTTCGCGGAGGAAGTGCTCCGCCCGGCATCCATGGAACTCGACGCTATGCCCAACCCCGAGGACGTCATCGCCGAAGGCTCCCCACTCTGGGACGCCTTCCGTAAGGCCTACGAACTCGGCTATCACACCATGCACTTGCCGGAGTCCCTCGGCGGCGCCGGCCTTTCGCCGACCGCCCGCCACATCGTCATGGAGGAGATGGGCTGGGGCGCCGCCGACTTCGCTGTCGGCATCGGCGTCACCTCCTTCCCCTTCAACTTCGCTGCCATCGGCGGCAACGCCGGCCTCATGAGCGATCACGTCATGCCGTTCGTCAACGACCGCGAGGCCCGGTTCGTCGGCTGCTGGGCCATCACCGAGCCGCAGCACGGCTCCGACATGCTCATGGCGGGCACACCCCAGTTCAAAGACCCTGCTGCGGCCGGCAGCGTCCAGGCCGTCCTCGACGGCGACGAGTGGGTCATCAACGGCCAGAAGTCCGCCTGGGTCTCCAACGGCACCATCGCCACCCACGCCATCACCTTCCTCAATGTCAACAGGGAGCGCGGCCAGGAGGGTGGCTCCGTCGCCTTCATCCCCCTCAACCTCCCCGGCGTCACAAAGGGCAAGCCCCTCAACAAGCTTGGCCAGCGCGCCCTCAACCAGGGCGAGATCTTCTTCGACGACGTCCGTCTCCCGAAGGAATACATGGTCGTCCCCGAGCCCATGTACGCCTACGTGATCGACTCCGTCCTCGCCGGGGCGAACGGCTTCATGGGCGCGACCTTCACCGGCCTCGCCCGCGCCGCCTTCGAGGAGGCGCTCACCTACACGAAGAACCGAATCCAGGGCGGCAAACCCATCGCCGAGCACCAGGCCGTCCAGCTCAAGCTCATCGACATGTTCATCAAGGTCGAGACCGCCCGCCAGCTCTCGCGCGCCGCCACCCTCTACAACCAGACCACCAGCCCGCCCGCAACCCAATACTCCATGTCCTCCAAGGTCTACTGCACCACCGTCGCTTTCCAGGTCGCCAGCGACGCTCTCCAACTACACGGCGGCTACGGCCTCGCCAAGGAGATGCTCATCGAAAAGCTCTTCCGCGACGCCCGCGCCTCCCTCATCGAAGACGGCACCAACGACGTCATGTCGCTGGCCGCCGCCCGCAAAATCATCGACCAGTACCAGGTCTAATTCAACCTACCGTCACGCTGCGCGGTCACTCGCCTGCACTGTCATCCTGCGGGACACGTCCTCTGAAGACGGTGTCCCATCACTTCCCGCAGGATCTGGCGGGGTGCGGCAAGCGCAAGATCGGCTAACGCGCCCTGCCCCTTCGCGCTCATGGTGACGCGCCCGCCCCTCCCGCTCATGGCGAGACTCCCTTCCCGCTCATGGTGAGGCTCACAAACCACGAGCGGAGCACGGGCGTCTAACATTGCGGAAGTAGCTCCCCCTTCATCCTCGCGCAGGAGACTCACAGGCTATCCGCAACCTCAGTGCCGTTCGAATCGTTATTCAAGCGATGTACCCCATCACTCACATGACGATCGCAGTCGGTGGCGTCTGGATCGGGGAACGCTTGTGGCGTAGACTTCGCCGTCTCGCTGGGCGTCCTTCCCTCAGCCCGGAGGTCGCCGAACAGCCGTCGAATGCACGGCTCGACTACCGGCTCGTCGCGCTCGGCGCCCTGATCCCGGACCTCATCGATAAACCTCTCAAGTTGTTCGTGCTTCCATCCCTCCCGGACGGTCACACGTACGGCCACACCCTACTCTTACCGGCAATCCTCATCGCCACGGGCCTGTTATGGGCGCGGGCGGGCGACGCACGGCTCTTGGCTCTCGGCCTCGGATGTCTCACGCACCCCCTGGTCGATCCGGTCGTCGTCTACCCGCGCACTCTGTTCTGGCCCCTCTTCGGTGCGGAATTCCCGGTGGCTACGGGCATTCCCGGCTGGTATCTGCGATTGGCCGACGTCGTTCTGGTCGGATTTGCCATCGCCATTTGGCAGCGCGACTGGTTTAGCGGAATCCGCAGAGGCCTTCTTCGCCACGGAACTCTTGACCGGAGTGCTCGGCTAACGCCCTAGCCCACCCGTCCACCACCACACAACACCCTGCGGCCGCTCGCTCGCACCCCGCATCATCACCCCCTTCGGCGTCTCCTCGACAAACTCGGGCGCCACCTGGCGCAGCCGCGCTTCCTTCTCGCTACCCGGTTGGATGTACAAGAAGTGCCGAGCCATCTGGATCGCCGACTCCATGTCCGGAGACACCCGCATCGTCCCCAGGAACGGCATCATCTCGACGTTCGGATAGATATCCATCTGCCAGAGCACCGGCAGCAACTCCGGCAGGCCTGGCATGTCGATCCGCTCCTCGCCGTGAACGGCCTCCCAAATCGGTGACATGCGGGACAAGGGCGCGTCCATGAATAGGAGGATCGCTACACGTTCCCGGGCGTGCCGCTCCATTCTCCGGACGAACGGCTCGATTTTCGCCACACCGTAAACCACGTTGGCGCAGAACACGATATCCGCTGGCTCCACCTGGGCATCCTCCCAGTTCGCAGGCACAGCGCTGACGTTCGCAATGTCCGCCTCATCAGCGCTCCGCTTCATTGCGTCGAGCATCGACGGTGATGGGTCGACCACCGTCACGTGCTTCGCCCGCAGCGCCATCGGCAGCGCGTAACGCCCGGCGCCGCCACCCACATCCAATACCGTTGAGGCGGCGGCCGTTAGCCATCCGTCCACAAGGTTCACCACCGCGTCGTCGGTCCGGCGTGGGTCATCCCGGAATCGCTCGGCAAGCGCGCTCCACAGGTCCGGGTACACCACGTCACCCCGTGTCCGCACAGTCTGCTCGTTATGAGCGTCGATTCGCTCTTTCCATGTCTGAATTGCATTTGTCATGGGTTCTACTCCAATCCCCCGATAAACTCGCGGATCCTCGACGCCACTGCCACCGGGTCCTCCATCAAGAGGAAGTGACCCAGCCCCGACAACTCGGTGTATTTCGCGTTCGGGCATTCGTCCCGCAGCGCTCGTCCCAACTCGACGTTCGCCACTGGATCCCCATCCGCCCATACGAACTGTAGCGGTTTCGTCGTCTCACGGAGCGCCCCGACCCATCGCTCCTTGTGGATGTACCGCTCCCGCATGTAGATCGCGATCGAAGGCATCCTGCGATTCCCGGACCCGCGTGCCATCAGCTCCGTCATCACCAACGCGTCCTCCTCGGACACGCACTCCGGACGCTTCATCACCGACTTCAGCCCCTCGACGTAGTTCGGCCCCATATTCTCGCAAACCGCCATCCCCTGCGGCAGCGTGTCGTTGTTCGCCAGCAACTTCTGGAAGGGCGTGATCGTCGCCAGGTCCTGCAGCATCGAGCCGTTCAGAAACGTCGAGCGCACCACCTCGAAACCCAATCTCCCTTCCTTCTCGCGAGCCAGGAATTCCGTGTGAACGCTCGTCCCCACGTCGTGCGAGACCACATGCGCCCGAGTAATCCCCAGCACCCTGGCCACGTCTTCCGCCACGTCCGTCTGCTGGAATATCGAGTAACTCCACGCCTCCGGCTTGTCGGACAAACCGTAACCCGGAAAATCGAGCGCCACGCACCGGTACTCCGCCGACAACACCTCCATCACTCCCCGCCAGTCGTAGGAAGACGTCGGAAAGCCGTGCAGCAGGAACACCACCGGGCCGTCGCCCCGCTCGCATACCCACACTCTCATTCCCGCCATCTCCACGTAGTGGCCACCCTCCTCCCACCGTCTCGTCGTCACAGATAATTCCATTGCCACAATCTCCTTTGCCG
>JBDSHD010000179.1:0-3629 GCA_039918655.1 Dehalococcoidia bacterium
CCAAGGCACGCTGCCTCGAACGGTTCCACACCCTGTGCGGAGAACCCTGCGATCGTTCCCGCCAGCACATCTCCCGTCCCGCCCGTCGCCATCCCTGGGTTCGAGAACGCGTTGATCCGCGCTCGCCCGTCCGGTGCCGTGACGATCGACGGCGCCCCCTTCAGCAATACAGTCACTCCCCACTCGGCCGCGTACGTCCGCGCCAGTCCCAGCCGGTCCGCCTGCACCTCTGCGATGGACAGACCGGTGAGCCGGGCAAACTCCCCAGGATGCGGAGTCAAAATCACCGGTCCCTTGATTAGCGAAGTCCACCCCTGTATCCGCGCCAGGTTGTTCAACCCGTCCGCATCAATAACCACCGCCCGCACCAGGTTAGCTGGCTCCTGGTTCGCTGGTTCTAACGCGGTCAGCAGCGCCTTCACGAACGCCTGCACGTACCCGCTCTGCCCCAATCCCGGCCCGATCAGCACGCTCTCGTATCCGCGGCCCAGCGCCCGCGCCACGACCCCGGCCTCCTGCGCGCTCAATTCGCCTTCCTTATCGTCCAGCGGCTCGAAGGTCGCCTCCGTCAGCTTCCCCGCCAGGATTGGGTGGATCGACTTGCCACAGGCCAGCGTCGTGATCCCCGCGCCCGATCGCATCGCTCCGGTGCACGCCAGGTACGCCGCGCCCGTGTACCGGGGCGACCCCGCCACGACCATTACGCTCCCGAACGTCCCCTTGTGTGCGCCCTCTGGCCGTTCCGGCAAATGCTTCTGCGCCCAGCGCCGCGTCAGTACCTCTGTCTGCCCAGCGCCCTCGCCGGCCTGTGTCTCGCCGGTCTCGGCCGGTATCCCAATGTCCACCACCTCGACTCGACCCGCCAGCGCCGATCCCGGCAGCATGTGCAGCCCCACCTTGCTGAACCCCAGGGCCACCGTCCCGTCCGCTGCCACCGCGTGCGGGTCGGCCGCGCCGCTGTCCGCCTCCACGCCCGTCGGCACGTCCACCGCGATCAACCGCGGCGGCAACCGCCGCCCGCGAGCCTCTCGCAGCGCATCCAGCACCTCCGATAAGGGCGGCTCGATCGGCCTTGCCTGCCCGGTCCCGAGAAGCGCGTCGATCACCAACTCCGCGCCGCCGAGCGCGTCCTCCAACCGTTTCCGCGAGTCCGGCCCGCCCTCGACGATGAACGGCACTTCCCGCTCAGTAGCCGCCGCAAAGACTGTGTCGCCCGCTTCCCGCGCCTTCAGGAGATAAACGATCACGTCCGCCCCCCACTCCTTCAAGTGCCGCGCCGCTACCAGCCCGTCGCCACCGTTGTTACCGGGCCCGCACAGCACCATGATCCGACGCTCCGCGATCTCTCCCAGCATCAGCCACGCCTCCTGCGCCACCGCCAGCCCCGCGTTCTCCATCAACTGCGACACCGGGACGCCGCACTCGCGCTCCAGTCGCTGCATCTCCGCAACAGTTACAAGTCTCATCGTGTTAGGCCGACGCTCCATATTTCGAGGGTGCCTTTACGAACCGCTTCAAGCAGTCGTCCGAACAGAAAGCGAAGTCGCGCCCGTCCATCGTCAATCGCGCCGCGATTTCCTCTTTCCCGATCTCCATGCCGCACACCGGGTCGATGACATTGTCTACCTCCGTCGGGTTCACCGCCCTTGCCTCGAACACCTCAACCTGGGCACTCAGGCCCTTCAACTTCCGCTTGCCCAGGCGCACGAACTCCACGGGCTCGTACTCCTTTGCCCGGCGACGTACCTCGTCTGTAACCAGGAACTGGTGCCTCTGCGCATCGCCAGCCAGTCGCGCCGCGATGTTCACGTTAGAACCGACGTAATCCCCCTCGCGATACAGTAACTGCCCAAAGTGCAAGCCAATCCGCACCGCCGGGAACGAAGGTTCCGTGCTTGCGCGCTCCTCTAGTTCGAGTCCGCAGGACACGGCCGAGAAGCACTCCGGGAACACGATCATGAACCCATCGCCAATCTGTTTCACGATTCGGCCGTGGCAGCGTTGCACCGCCTTTCGCACGATCACTCCGAACCGGTCCAGTACCTCCGCCGCCCGTAGGTCGCCCATTGCCTCTGCCAGTGGCGTGAACGAGGCGAGGTCCACGAACATCACCGCGCGCCGGATCTGCCCGGGGACATCTGACGTCTCCTCGAGGCCGGAGGCTTCTTCGACGTGCATCAGCAGGTCTTCCCAGGCCGCCGTTATCAGCCCTTTTCGGAGGAAGTACATCAGCGCCGGCTCTACCAGCGGCTCCGTCTTCCCGAACGTTTCGTGCATCCGCTCGACAACGTCCTCCTTCTGCGCCCTCTGGTGCAGGTAGAAGTGGCTGTTCCGCTGCGTCACGTCGGCCGCGCGGCTCATCGCGTCCGCGTACACGCGCAGTATCTGGATCAACCCTTCTTCCGGGTATCCCGCATCGATCGCAACCTTGGCCGCTCGCAGGAATTCGACATCCTCATCATCCAGCAGGTCGCCTCCCCCGCCGATCCCTGTAGCCTCCACGATCGTCCGCGTCAGCGCCACATCCATTCCCGCGATCTCCGCCGCTTCCGGCATCGGATAGAGTGGCCGGTTCAGCCGCTCCCCCATCCCTTCCAGGAAGTAATCGAGCACCGTATCGCGCCTCTGCAGCGCCTTCGCGATCGCTTCCAGCGAGTGCCCGTAGTGCAACAGCTCGTGCACCAGCCGCGCCCGCGCTCCATCGTCGGTCGTGTATCCGTCATCGCTCCCTATCACTCCGGCCGCGCGCCACTTCTCCAGCCGCTTCTCCGCCTCTCCGGTCAGCCGCGACAACTCCTCAAGCGTAACGGTGCGCGGCGTCCCCGCACCCCCCCGTTGGTACTTACTGCGCGGCATCTACGCGTCCCCTCTCGTCCATCAGTCCTCCGTCTCCCATTCAATCAACCCCCGCTCCCGCAGGTACCCCGCCAACTCCTCGCGCCACTCTCCGCGATCCGACACCAGGTCGCGAGACTGCCCCACCACCATAGCGATCGCCAGGTTCCCGTCGTGAGTCAGGCTGATATCCAGCCCCTCCAGTTCAATCTTCTCGGCCCGCGCCTTCGCCCGTCCGTGCAGGTACACCAGTGGCTTCCCCCGCCGGTTCGGCAGCACCTCGATCTCCCGCCACGCCACCCCCTTCGCGCCCGTCCCCAGCGCCTTCATCACCGCCTCCTTCGCCGCAAACCGAGCCGCCAGTTCGCTCACCCGTGGCCGTCCCGTCCTCCCCCGGCAGACCGCCACCTCCAAAGGCGTATAGACGCGCTTCAGAAACCGCTCCCCAAACCGCCCAAGCGCCGCCTCCACCCGGCTGATCTCCGTGATATCAATGCCAACAGCAGCAACACTCACGCCCGGATAATACCAGCGCCAGCCTCCACACGTCGTACGCGCCCTACAAACCGTAGCTGCACGTCTTCGAGACCTTGCCCCTTCACCCCGACCTCCACCCGCCCTATCCCGTCATCCCCACGCCAAACCACCATCCCCAACCAATGTCATCCTGCGTGCACGCAGGATCCGGGGCGGCGCAGGCCAACGTCCGCACACCACCATAGGGAACCTGCGCCCATTTTCCGTAGGGGCGGGTTTCAAACCCGCCTTATCCGTCCCTACGCACACCCCTTGTT
>JBDSHD010000180.1:0-4593 GCA_039918655.1 Dehalococcoidia bacterium
CCGGATGGGCCGCAATAGACGATTTTCTTGCCGAGCGCCTCGAAGACGGGCAGGCAACGCTCGAAAGTGTCCTTCTTGCCGCCGGCCATGATTGAAAGCGTGGCGTTGATCGCGCCGGGCTCGCCCCCGCTGACCGGAGTGTCCAGCATCTCGACGCCGGCTGCTGACAGTTGCTCGGCGATATGCCTAGTGACGTCCGGCGAGATGGTGGACATGTCGATGTGGACAAGGCCGGGGTGTGCTCCTTCGATGATGCCGCCGCGGCCCAGAGCGACCTGCTCAACGTCAGGCGAGTCGCTGACAATGGTGATCACGATGTCCGATCGCACTGCCACCTCTCGTGGGTTCGATGCCTCCACAGCGCCCTCGGCTACGAGTGCATCGATGCCAGGGCGGCTGCGGTTCCAGACGGTGAGGGCGAAGCCGGCCTTGAGGAGGTTTCGGGCCATGGGGCGGCCCATGATGCCGAGCCCGATGAAGCCGATGCGAATGCCCGAGTCATTAGCCATAGCGAATCTCCGAAACTAAGTACTGCAAGTTTGGTTTGCCAATTTTTTGGGTGAGGCGCGACTGACTCTCGATTGAGTCCTATTCAACTACTACTGTACTGCCGGATTGTGACTTGTGGACGATGATGCGCGCAGGCATGCGTTCCGCGAGAGCGGTAACGTGCGTGACGACGCCGACCATGCGCTCGCCGCTCTGGCCGATGATCTCAAGAGCGGAGGCGACATCGTCCAGCGTCTCCGGGTCGAGGTGCGAGAAGCCCTCATCGATGAAGAGACTTTCGAGCGCACCCGCGCCGATACCCGCTCCTAATGACGGGAGACGCTCGGCGAGCGCGAGCGCGAGCGCGAGGGAGGCGAGAAACGTCTCGCCGCCGCTCAGCGTGCGCACAGGCCGTGTTTCGCCGGCGTTCCACCGATCTGCGACCAGAAACTCCTGGTCCTTGACCTCGAACTCGTAGCGGGCGTCGGAAATATCCATCAGTTGCCGAGACCCGTCCTGGGCGAGCAACTTGAGGGCGCGCTCGCGGATGAAGCTGGGAAAGGCGTTGACGCCCAGCAGTGATGCGAGGCTGTGGGCGAGCGTGGCCGCGGAGAGTGCGGCGTTGATGCTAGCCTGGAGCTCGGCGCTCTTTTCTATGCCCTCTTCGATCCTTTTGACCTCGGCCTCCAGCGAGCCTATCTGCTGCTGCACACCGCGGTCCTCGCGCTCGAGGTCCTGCTGGCGGGTCGTGATTAATGGCGAAGCGTCCCGGCTCGTGGCGAGGGAGTCAGTAACATCCTGCCACTCCTGCCCCTTCGACAGCTTCTCCAGATCTGATGACGCAGCCGATGCTTCGCGCGACGCTTCGTCCCGCTCGGCGCGGCCGGCTGAGGCCTGCTGATGGAGGATGGCAACCTGTTGTTCCGCAGCCTGGAGGCCCTTCTGCCTGCTCTCACACTCACGTGTGATCCTGTCCTTCTCACCATTGAGACGCTGAAGATCCGTGCGAGCCGATTCCTGTTCGGCGATACCGGCGTCGATCTGCGGCGCGGTGAGGGCTCGATCTCCGAGAATCTGGGCAACGTCAGCCGCGCGCCGTTCCCATTCGGTGCGCGCCTCCGCCAATTGGCCGTCAAGCGCCGTGGCGGTGTTCTGCGCGACGGCGATGTCCCTTGCGGCCTCCTGGGCTTCCCTCGATGCTCCACCCTCGTTGGCTCGTGCTTCGGCGAGAGCGGCCTCTGCCCGGTCGAGTGCTTCGTGGGACTCCGGCATGATCGTCGTGATCTTCTGTCCGCAGACGGGGCAGGGGTCGCCCGGGGCCAGGTTGCGACGGAGGCCGGCGGCGACGTTCTGGCGGCGGGCGGCTTCGACACGCTCCTCGGCTGACCGAAGGGCAGTGGTGGCTTCGGCGAGCGCCGCGGCGGCCCGCACTGCGTGCTCAGCTGCTTGGAGGAGACGCGGGCCGGCCTCCTCTTTTAGGCCCGCGAGCCGGGTGAGCCTTCCGGCCGCCCGAGTCTTTTCGTCGAGAGCCTTCCGCGCTTGCAGAAGCGCGTTCAGCGTGTCGCTATCAAACGGATTTGCTTCGATCTGGCTTGCGACAGCCTCCAGTTTCTCCGAGAGGGCATCGATCTCGCCTTGCCCGGTCTCGAGTGTGACCGTGGCTTCCTCAAGCCCCTTCTCAGCGTCGGCAACAGCCAGCGCCGCGCGACGCTCGCGCTCGACCGCTGCTCCCAGCCGGGTAGCGGACGTGACGGCGCTGGCCAAAGCTGTACGGGTCCCGTCCAGTTCCTTCGATCGCTTCTTTAGCGCCGAGAGGCCGTCCTGGGTCACTGCCAAAGTATCCGGGGTCGCCCCGGCATACTGGTCGAGGGCGAACTGGTGCTTCGCGGCGTCCCCTTGGTGCAGTTGCTTGCGTGCGTTGGCACGTTTGAGCATTTCCGCATAGACATTTAGTCGGAGTAAGCTGTCCAGGACACTGCGTTTTTCTGCTGGCGTGCCTGAGAGGAACTTCTCAAACTGACCCTGCGGGAGGAGGACGGAGCGGACGAAGCCCTCGTAGTCCATTCCGAGGAGGTCGGCGACGTATTCCGTCACCTGGCTTGCGCCGCTCGCCTCGTCACACCAATCATCGGACGCCGCGTCGACCAGGCGCTGGACGCGGATGACGGGCAGGCCCTTGGTGGCGGTGGCGCGGTGGACCCGGTAGCGGTCAGGGCCGTTCGTGAACTCGAGGACGACGATCATGCGCTCGGCACCCTGGCTGATGAGTTGCTTGATGTCCCGGTCTACTCGGGGGACCTTGCCGTAAAGGGCGTAAGTGACGGCGTCGACGAGCGTGGTCTTGCCGGCGCCCGTGGGCCCCGTGATGGCGAACAAGTCGAGTCCGGAGAAGTCTATGACCTGCTTCTCCTTGAAAGCAGTGAGGCCCTGGACCTCGAGCCTAAGGGGTCGCATTCGTAACCTCTTCGAGCAACTCGTTGAACAGGTTTATCAGGTCCGTCGACGGCTCGTTCTCGCCGTGCTGGGCGCGGTAGTAAGCGAGGAACTGCTCTGAAGGGGAGTCCTGCGGCATGTTGGCCTCAGGAGCGCCCTGCTGTTCAGGGCGAACGGTCTCGATGTGGACGACGTTGGGGAGGAGGTCGTGGATCTCCCGGTTGAGTCCCGGCGTGGGCTGGTCAATTTTTATGAACACCTTCAGATAGTCTTTGCCGGCGGTGTCCGCCAGGCCCCGCAGCTCCGCGAGAGTGAGGCCGTCCTTGTGGGAGCCGAGGGTTCGGAGTTGGCGGATGGACGTCAGGGGTATCGGCTCGACACGGGCCTTCTGGCCGGGCGAGATGTCCACGATGTTGACGCGCTTTTGCTGGCCGGCTTCGCCGAAGTCGGTCTGGAGAAGCGAGCCGCAGTAGTAGGCGTTGGCGAGGGGGAAGTCCTGAGGCATGTGTACGTGGCCGAGGGCGATGTAATGAGGCTCGGAGGGCAGGAGTTGGCGCGGGACTGTGTAAGCGATGCCGGTGTGAAGAGCGCGCTCGCCGCGGTCGACATCGGCGATCTTTGAGTCGTCGAGGAGGACATGGGCCATGAGGATGTTGACGGTGTCCGTGCGAAAGCTGGTGGCGAGGTGCTTCATGGCCCCGGCGACGCCTTCCGCATACTGGCTGAAGCGGTCGGCGAACCAGAGTTTGTCGAAGTCCTGCACCTTACGCTCGCTGACCCAGGGGAGGGCGGCGATGACGGCTGACTCGCTACTGTCGCGGCTGGGGAGTTCGACAATCAGGTTGCCTTCGGAAAGGGTGGGCTCGCCTCGGACGTGGATGGACACGAAGTCGAGGACGCGGGCGAAGGCGTTGAGGCGGCGGGGGTTGTCGTGGTTCCCGGCGATGACGACGGCGGGGATTCCGGCGCCGATGAGCTCTCGGAAGAAATCGAAGACGATCCGCTCGGCCTCCGGCGGGGGCGCCACCGAGTCGAAGATGTCGCCGGCCACGAGGAGGGCGTCGACCTCCCGCCGTCTGGCGATGTCGAGGACTTCGGCGAGGGCGTCGCGGCACTCGTCGTCGCGCTTGACGTTCTTCAAGGGTTTGCCGACGTGCCAGTCGGAAGTGTGGAGGAATCTCATCTCACTAGGGTATTCGGTCTCGACGTCACGGACGTAACATCAGCGAAGTGCTCGCGGGATGCCTTCCTCGGGTGCTTGTTCGTCTGGGCGGGTGGCCCAGGCCGGGAAGGGAAACTGGACGAGGAGCGGGACGGGGATCTCGGGCTGGTGGACGAACATACTGCCGGGCTTGAGGAGAGAGGCGCGAGCGCGAGCGGCCTCGGTGAGGAAGCCGTACTCACCGCGTTGAGCTTCGGCGGAATCGACTCTGCCAACGATGCGGTACGAGGCATTGGCGACGACCCGGCGTTCGACCTCGCTCGCGGTCTGCTGGGCGCCGATGAGGATCACGCCGAGGCTGCGGCCGCGCTCGGCGATGTCGAGGACCACTTCCTTGATCGGGCTCCAGCCTTCGCGCGGTGCGTACTTGTTGAGCTCGTCCAGGACGACAAAAGTCAGGGGTTCGCGCTTACCTTCCTTGTCTTTCTGGTCGAGGAGCTGCTTGAGGA
>JBDSHD010000181.1:0-2655 GCA_039918655.1 Dehalococcoidia bacterium
GGACGCGCTCCGTGGGCTACACCGTGCCGGACGAGAAGGGCACGTACGATGTGAAGTGCTACCAGCCCGGCGGCGAATCCACGATCATCGCGCTTGTTGCAACAGCGGACGGCGGCGCCGACGCGGACGGGAACGCAGAGGCCACTGAAGGAGGCGCAGGAACACCGGTGACTGTTGGCGGAAATGATGACCCCGCAGACGACACGGTCAACGTCGAACTGGTCGACTACGAGGTCAAGCCGGACAAGGCCTCGGTAGAAGCCGGCAACATCGAGTTCAGGGCCACCAACACCGCGGATGATGAAGTCCACGAGCTTGCTGTGCTCAGCGTCAGCGAGGACGGCGGGTTCGACGTTGTCGGCGAGATCGAGGATCTCCCGGCCGGCGCAAATGGTGCTGTGCGCTTGCGCCTGGAAGCTGGGTCATACCAACTGGCGTGCCTGATCGTCCCTGGCGAAGAGGGCAGCACAGTCGACCACTACGATGAGGGGATGCACACGGACTTCACGGTCGAGTAACAGGCAGATGCCGATGCCGATTGAGCACGGTTAGAGTCGGGAGAAACACATGAAAATGGCAAACGTTCTATTCAGGTCCGCCGGGGTTCTCACCATCGGTACACTTGCACTCCTCGCCGCATGCAGCGACGGTGAGACCAAGCAAACGCTGGTGATCGCTATCCAACCGGGTACCACACAAGAGGAGTTGACCGACCAGGCAACCGAGCTCGAGGAGTTCCTGGAGGCGCGCGTCGACGCCAACATCGAGATCCGCTTTCCCACTTCCTACGGAGGCGTCATCGAAAGTCTCAGGTTCGGTCACGCCGACGCCGCTTTCATGGGATCCTGGCCCGCGTCCCTCGCCGCTGAAAAGGCCGAGGCCGAAATCGAACTGGCGGAGATCCGCGAGGTCATCATCGGCCAGGACAAGGCTGAGGAACCGTATTACTACTCTTACTGGATCGTGCCCAAGGACAGCCCCTACACCACTCTGGAAGAACTCGAAGGAAAGCGGGCCGCCTTTCCCAGCGCCCTCTCCACGTCAGGGTTCGTGGCGCCGATGGCCCGAATGAAGAGCCTGGGACTGATCACGCCAGAGGAAGGTAAGCCTGCTAATCCTCAGGACTTCTTCGGCGAGGTTCACTTCGCGGGCGGTTACTCGCAGGCGTGGGAGGCCTTGCAGGCAGGGCAGGTGGACGTTTCTGTGATCGCCGGCGACGTGCCAGAGGATCTCTACCGGGAGGTTCTGGCGAACACGAGGATAATCGAGGAGCAGGGTCCGATCCCTTCCCATGCGGTCGCCTTCAGCAAGGATCTGGAGGAGCCACTTCGTTCCGATCTGCGGGCCGCGTTGATGGAACTGGGAGACGAGGAACATCGGGAGTTGATGCGTAAGTTCGTTTCAGGCATCTTCCTGCGATTCCAGGAGACGACAACCGAGGAGCATCTAGGCAGCCTCAACGCGTTTCTCGATGAGA
The DNA here is from genome assembly GCA_039918655.1 of Dehalococcoidia bacterium. Classification (GTDB taxonomy): domain Bacteria; phylum Chloroflexota; class Dehalococcoidia; order SM23-28-2; family RBG-16-64-32; genus DATKKM01. The sequence continues at coordinate 1,478 of JBDSHD010000181.1, forward strand.
CGGGCCTCACTTTCACGGAGAAGATCGACTAAGGGGGCCTGATGCTGGCTAGAAGCGGGCTACAACCTGTGACACAGACGGATGCTAAGCTGCGTGGATACCCCGTAACGTCCGCTCGCGACCTGTGTTTTTCGTATGACGGACGCACACGCGTTCTCGATGGTGTTTCGCTTGACGTTGAGAGCGGTGCGATGACGATGATCCTCGGCCGGAGCGGCAGCGGCAAGACGACATTGCTGAAGGTACTCAAGGGGCTGCTGCGGCCGCAATCGGGGACCGTCAAGATCGCCGCCGGTGACGCCGCCGGCGCGGTCGCGTACGTGCCACAAACGCTCGGACTTGTCCGAAGTCTGTCCGCCCTCGACAACGTACTTACCGGTGCCCTCCGGCGCACCAGCACCGCGCGATCTTTCCTGAAACTCTTTCCCCACGACCTCGAAGTCGAAGCGAAGGACACGCTCGCCCGCCTTGGACTCGGCCACAAGTTTTTTGAGCCGGCGCAACAGTTGAGCGGCGGTGAGAGGCAGCGCGTGGCGATCGCGAGGGCGCTCATGCAGAAGCCAACCCTCATCCTCGCGGACGAGTTCGTCTCACAGTTGGATCCTATAACGTCGGCGGAGATCCTGGATTCGATGCGCGCAATCGCCCGCGACCAGGGTGTCGCTCTCCTTGTAACCACCCATGAGACCGGCGTTGTGGAAGACTACGCCGACCGCGTCGTCGTGATGAGGGCCGGCAAGATCGCCCACGAGGTGCCGGGAGGCGCGCTATCCCAGGGCGATATGCTGGACCTCTTACGATGAATCACCGCCCTTACGGTCCGCGGATCGTCTTCGCCGCCGTGGCCTTAGCCCTGCTCCTGTCGATGCGGCAGATCGGCCTTCTCGACGTGTCAAAGTTCACGCAAGCGGCGGAGAACCTCGTGACGTTCGCTGGCGATCTTTGGCCACCGAACTGGGAGGTGCTTGACACGCTCATTGACGCGATGATCGAGACGATCCAAATTGCCTTCGTCGGCACGCTGTTGGGGCTGGTTATCTCGCTGCCCCTTGCCGTGCTTGCGGTGCGCTCCCTCTTCCCCCTGTGGGTCACAACGCCCACCCGCTTCTTCATCGGTGCAGTCAGGACGGTTCCATCCCTGCTCTGGGGCGTGATTTTTGTCATCGGCTACGGCCTCG
>JBDSHD010000182.1:0-2625 GCA_039918655.1 Dehalococcoidia bacterium
GTTTGACGGAGCCAACGACTGACTCAAGGGTTAACTTCTTGGGGCTCGTCTTCTTCATGATTGATCCTGCGTACGTCCAGTATATGCGCCGTTGACGGCTTCTGACCGACGGCGTAGCATCGGCGGAGATCGCATGCCTTACCACACTCTGGAGGTGACAGAATGGCACGAGTTACATTTTTCCGGATTACGGCCCAGCCGGGGAAGCGGCAGGCAATAATCGACCAGTTCGCCAAATGGGAGAGCGAGCAGAAGTCCAAAGCGACGGGGTTCGAGCGGTCGATCCTCGTGTCGAACAACGATAACCCTGATGAGTTCATGGCCGGCGTGCGCTTCGACACCGAGGCAAACTACGCGGCAAACTCGGGGCGGCCGGAACAGGGCGAGTGGTTCGGAGAGCTTCGGGCCAACCTGGTAGCCGATCCTGAGTGGTTCAACGGCACGCTCGAGCGCGAAGCCCAGGCGTAGCCCGCGCGGATTCCCGGCCTCCCCGGCCCCCAGGTTCTGACTCCGTCGGAATGACCGTTGGGCTGGAAGGCTGAAGACCTTCCGCTACCTGTAGCACGCCACCCGTAGATGCTTCCGGCAGCGACCGTCTGCCCCCCCCGGCCCCACCAGGTTCTGACTTCGTCAGAATGACAGCAGATGTCAGAATGACAGTTGGTGGAGGGGACTAGCCCTCGTTGAGGGCGGAGATGACGCGGTCGGGAAAATTTGAGCAGATGCCGTCGACGTCGAGGTCGATCAGGGTCTGGATCTGGCTGCGGCTGTCAGCGGTCCAGGAGTAGAGGGCGAGGCCGGAGCGGCGGCAGTCTTCGGCGATGACGGGGGTGAGGCCGTCGCAGTAGACGCTAACGCCCTGGAGGCCGGTCTTGAGGGCGATGTGCCGCATTTTTGGCCACTGAGTGAGGGACGGACCTGCGACGAGGAGGGCGCCGGCGATGCCGGGGTCGGCCTGTCGCATGCCGGCGAGGGCCGGAGGGAGGAAGGACCAGGCCATGACGTCGTTGCGGGCGCCGGCGTCGCGCACGACGCGGACGATGTGCTCTTCGATGCCCGCCTGCTTGATCTCCATGACGAGCAGAACTTTGCCTTTCGTCAGGTCGAGGACTTCGGCGAGGGTTGGCACGGGCTCGCCGCCGGCGTCGAGGGCCCGGAGTTCGGCTAGGGTGAGTTGCGCGACGGCGCCGGTGCCGTTGGTGGTGCGGTCGACGGTGAGGTCGTGCATGAGGACGGGGACGCCGTCGGCGCTGGCCTGGACATCGATCTCGATGGCGTCGGCGCCGAGTTCGATCGCCTTGCGGATGCCGGCGAGGGTGTTCTCAGGGGCGTGGCCGCCGCAGGCCGCGTGGGAGATGACGAGGGGTCGCACGGAGAGGATTATGCGAGACGCGCGTTGGGCGCGGCAAGCCGCCGCTTATCGTCCCGCCCCCCGCTCGTCCTTCGAGACGCTCCGCCCGGCTTCACCGGACTCCGCTCCTCAGGATGAGCGGTAACGAGATTGAAGCGGTACCGTGGATGAGGAGGGAGGCAAGCGGTGTTTTCGCCCCGCGCGTCAGGGGGCGGGTCACGATGACCTGCAGCTACGGCCAATGAGACGCTGCCGGGCAGAGGCACCGCAAGCGGATGGGCGTGCCGCAAGCGCCGGGCGTTGGGCGAATGCCATTCGCCACTACGCGCGGGTGGGGGCGAAGGCGGCGAACATCTGCTGGCGCTTCTCCGAAACGCCGGAGGCGAGTTCCCGGGCGACGAGGGCGAGTTCAAAGCGCTTGGGGTGCGACTTGATCTTCGTTGGGTCGACGCGGCAGACGCGGCTGTAGATGGACTGAGACATGAAGCGGATGGCGACGCGCCAGTCGATCGCAGGATCGGATTCCGGCGGGATATTGTTGTCCTCACAGTAAGCGTAGCCCGCGCGCTCGATGTCGGAGTCGAGATGGACCGAGACGACGCGGTGAATGGCGTCGATCTCCTCGTGGGTGGCGTGGTGCTCGGGCAGCGGGAGGTAGCCCCTTAGTGTTGTCATGAGGGACGTGTCCGGCTGGAAGGCGTCGATATGGAGGTTGCGCCGCCGCTGCTGGGCGAGGAAGAGGGAGAAGATGTAGGTCTCGTCGGCGTTCGTGGGGAGGCCTGCGGGCAGGACCTCGATCACGCGCTGGGTCCAACCGCGGACCTGGGCGTCGAGGTCTGAACCGCCGCGCTGGATGCGCCTCAACTGACGTTCATTTGTGGGTATATAGAGTATGTCTGTCTCTCTCAGCACCGCTGTCTCCGCATTCACTTGTGTATGGCCGCAGGGGTACCTCCGCGGGCTGTTGTGCCCGAGGGGGTAATAGCTATGAGGCGCGCGCGAGGGATGCCGTTACCCCGGTGCAGAGGAGGGGTGGTTAATGTTGAGTTGAGGGTTCGCGGGTTACGGTCAGCGGGGGTTCACGATAGAATGGCGCTCGCTGGCTATCGCTGGCGATTGAAAGCAGGAAAGGGAGACGAAGAATGGCGGAAGACCTGAAGGTCCCGGAGGGGTTTTACTGGGGGACGGCGACGTCCTCGCACCAGATCGAAGGGAACAACACGAAGAACCAGTGGTGGGCCTGGGAGCAGGAAGGCGGCCACATCGAAGACGGT
>JBDSHD010000183.1:0-3539 GCA_039918655.1 Dehalococcoidia bacterium
CCGCGCCGCCGTCACCAGTCATCTCGTCCATGCCGTCGCCGCCGTGAATTTCGTCGTCACCGCTGCCACCGAGGAGCTGGTCGGGGCCGCCTTCTCCGAGAATCTGGTCGTTGTCATCGCTGCCGAAGATGATGTCGGCGCCGGGGCCACCACTGAGCTGGTCCTCGCCCGGCCCGCCGTCGACGTAGTCCGCACCAGCATCGGCGGAGATGATGTCGAGGCCGGGGCCGCCGATGAGGAGGTCTGCGCCGGAGCCGGACGTGAGCACGTCGTTGTCGCCGCCGCCATCGAGTTCGGCGGGTACGCTTACGTCGAACAGAACCAGCTCGTCATTCCCTTCTGCCGAATCGGCCATGATCCTGGTTATACCCGAGGCTGGTTCGGTATCCGTCGCTCCGAATCCGTTCGCAACATATTCGTGTCCAACCAGCGAAACCGTTACACTCTCGTCGATCTCACCGGTAGCGATGTTTCGTTCGCCTGCACGGGCACCAACGTTGATCCACAGAGTGTCTCCCTCGCGCTCGATGAGATCAGGCTGCGGCAAGTCGGAGAAGGTCAGCGAGAATAGGACATCCTCGCCTTCTGGAGGAACATCCGCCCCGAATAGAGTCACTGTCCAATCGCCCGCTTCGGGGGTGTCGACGCGGTATCTCTCGAAGTCCGCCCCCAGATTGTGTTCGACATCGGGCGCTGCGGTCGACCGATCTATGAGACCCCCGGATGGGGCCTCCAGGCTCATGACCACGTCTGAGCCTGCCCAGCTTGTTTGAAAGACCGCCTGTGACTGTCCCGGAGGGACGGATGCCGTGAACGCGAATGTCTGACCTGGCCCGATGTGAATTCGCTGACAGTTCAGAACGGTTGATATCGATATTCCGTGACCGCTGAAAGCATTGCGGATCGCGTCAACATTTACGCATCCGTTATTCGCGGCGTCCCGATTCAAGATCTGCTGAAGGAGCGAGGAGAAGGAAGTCGGCTTGGTTTTCATGGCTTCAAAGGTGAGCCGGTCGGCGACCTGCGGCGCACCAAGTGACGCTCGCATGTCCCACAGTGCGCCCGAAATCACTTTGCCTGCGTCGTGGGCGGTCGTTGGATCATCTGGATTGAAGTCGTCCGGATCGTTGTAGCGACGTTGCTCTCCTCCGAAGTTGCGGCAAACTGGCAGGCCCTCATCGCAAGCCATATTTCCGTCGCCATCTCCATTGACGACTACTGCCCAGTAGTCGGCGAGACCCTCATTCATTGCCTGTTCTTCGTACGTACCGTATAACGGGGTCTTGGAGCCAATACGTCCGTAGATGCTATGGATCACAAGATGCATGTATTCGTGGATTATCACATCCGCCGACTGATCCCATTCCTCCCTTGCGCCGAATCGTAGGTGCGGTGGATCCTGCTGGCCATCCGCCTGCGCATTTGAGTCCCAGTCGCACGGGGGCCATTTCCACCCACATGTGAACTCGTCCAACGGATAGTTGGTCTCGGCGACGATCTGAACGGAGTCCAAACCGTGAAAGCCTATCGGTGCGGCTGCAAGGAACGACCTGGCTCGATTCACGTGGTAGTAGATGTTTGTCTCCGGATCGCCTGGGAAGTCCACTGGCACACTCCTCGTCCCAGAGAATGGGGCCAGAGCCACTCTGACCGACGGTTCGGAGTCAATATAGTCGACCACCTTGACGTACATACCTTCAAGCGTCGCCTTTACGACCACACCATGTGGAGTCTGCTGGTATAGGGCCTCGGTATCGTAGTTGCCCGATGCGTCCGAGGTTAGTACTGCAAACGGAAGAGCATCCTCGAACTCAGGGACATACATCCTGACAATCAGATGCGGCAGGGCTACCGAAGTGAGAGGATCAGTGGCATTTGAAGATCGAACATCCCCTGTGACGGTACCAGTGATCCGGAATTCCGTATCGGCTCTTGCAGGAGTGTCGTGAGCCAAGGACAACAGGAGTGCGGTGCCAATAAGCAGCGCAGTTGTAAATCTCAGTCGCACAGTGCACCCCCTCAAACGAAATAAGCCCGCCCGCGTGGCCGGCTTCATCGACACTCGCCCCGCGACCCCGCCCCGCCCCACTCGTCGGCTGAGACCATCCAATCGGCAGCTTGGGTTAAGTTGTTGGCTCGATTCTCATTCCCGCCTCCGTAACGTGTCAATATGCATTCGGGCATATTCGTAGTACCTATTTCTCCCCAATCAGCCAGAACGACGGGGATGGGGGAGGTGCCGATCAAGCTGCAGTTGGCCGCCTGCGACAAGGTCCTGGCTCTGGATTCGACGACTGGCTGCTGAGGGAAGAGGGAAGCTCGGGAGATGTGGGTGAGGCGAGTGGTTATTGAGGGGCGGGTCTTCCCATGCGACAACCACCGCAAGCCTCGACCGACGCTACTCGCTGATGATCGTTGCCGCTGCGGCGTCATCGGTTCGTCGTCACGCGAACGTTGAGGTCTCGCCGGACGCAGTCCCCAGCGGCACAAGCGGTTACGGAAACGACCTTGTTGCCAGGCTTGACGAACCTCACAGTGAAGTTGCCGGATATCCAGTACACGCACGCACCGTCCGGTGAGCAGGCTACCGAGCCCCCGAGGCTGGTAATCGTTGCTACGCCGGCCTTTGCGCTGAGGGAGGCAACCGGCTCTGACGCCGTTCCGCCGGCGTCGTAGTGGCACGAGAGTGGCTCGCTCACCGTGATTGTGGTTGCGTTGCAGCGGAGTTCAGCCGCGAGAGGCGTCTCGTTGGTGCTCGCTCCACCTTTCAGCGGCGTGGCGGTAGCAATGCCAACGCCTGAAAGAGCCAGTATGCAGAAGGCCACCGATGCGATCAGTACCTGTCTCATCACAACCCTCCATTTCTCGTGTCCTGGTACCAGAACGCTTTGATCAAACCGCGCGCACCGCAGCGGGACGGGACGGAGCATTGGTCAGGTTGTTGGCTCGGATTCTGATTCCTGCGCCCGTAAAGTGTCAATATGCATCTTAATACAAGATGCAGCACCTATTTCTCTCCAATCAGCCCGCGTTCCCGGGCGCGAGCCACTGCCCCGGCGCGCGTTCTCGCGCCCAGGCGCTGGCGCACGTTCTCGACGTGGATGCGCGCGGTGTTGGGCGACAGACCAAGCCGGGGCGCGATCTGGGCGTTCGTCAGGCCTTCGGCCATGAGACGAAGCACTTCCATCTGGCGCGGGGTAAGTCGCGGGGTGTCCCCGACCGCCTGACCAGTGTCAGGACGGCCGGGGATCGGAAAGGGAGTGGTGCCATCACCGACCGACGAGGATGGCAGGTAGAGATCGGAAGGTGGGTCGCTGTGGCCGGACCGAGATCCGGACGCTGGGGACGATAGAAAGATTGCTGGGAGTGGCATTGACTGGCTTACCCCGTTTCAGGTTGACTAATCTTTGCCGGGCAGGAATCGCGGTGACAAGGGAGAAAGTGCTACACTCCGTCTCACTTTTCGGGGGTAATGAGCGATGAAGTCCGACTCGGAACCGTCTCGGTGGTCGAAGTCCCTGCGTGACGCCCGCACGGCG
>JBDSHD010000184.1:0-2853 GCA_039918655.1 Dehalococcoidia bacterium
GCTTGGATCGACGGTCGATCTGGGCACGGCAGACTATGGCTGGGACCTGACGGAAGGATTCGGGGCGACGCCTGCCGGGCAGTGGCTGCAGGCCAACGCGCACAAGCACGGCTTCGCGCTCAGTTACCCGGACGACGCCGAAGCTGCTACCGGCTACGCTTACGAGCCGTGGCACTTCCGCTACATCGGCGTATCGGAAGCTGCCACCTGGAAGGCGTCAGGGCTGACGTTAAACCAGTATTTGGGCGGTTAGCGATTGCCCGTGCGGAGACCACGGGCTATCTTGGCTTCAGAATGCAGGGTGTAATCGAGGTCCGGCCGGACACGGTAGAGACGTTAGTCCACGCCGGGACAGAGCTTCCGTACGTGGAATACGGATCCATGCAGCCCGGGATCAAGCTTGTGCTTGAGGGCGATGAGTACTGGTACTACAAGACGCTACCGCTCAAGGGGTACGGAGCAGTGCTCGGTAGGTACATCCGCGAGCTGGAGACCGGCGGTCATAAGCCCCTGTTGGCACGTTTCCAGACCCGGATCTATATCTACGCGACGGGCGTTACCCCGATCGGCGCCGGTAAGCCGCCGGGCGCTGGTTAAGTTTTCTCGAACCTCTCTACGGGAAGCACGAACACGATAGCTCCACCCACCCTCACCTGTACCGGCTCTGCCGGGTAGATGCTCTCCGGGAATGGCAAAGCCTGGGCTGGTACGTATTCCGTTCGTGCCTGGCAGTGGGTCTTGATGATGACCATCACGTTGTCGAGGTCGTTGGCATCGACGCCGGAGAAGATGGTGGCATTGCCCCGGCGCAGGAAGCCGCCCGTGCTGCTGACCTTCGTGGCGGGATAACCACGCTCCACGAGTTTGCGGATAAGCTCTTCCGCGTCGTCATCGGAGGTGATGACAACGATCAGTTTCTGTTCTACGCCGTCAGCCAAGTTTGGTAGCCGGTCGCCTTATGCGGCGGAAACGACGAGTTCGGTGTCCTCGATGCCTTCGAGCGACTCGCCGGCGTTCTTGCGCATACGGGTCGTGAGGGCGTCCCTGGTCTCTTTGCCGGACTGCGGGGCCGCGATGAGGCCCAATGCAGCGCCGACTGTTGCTCCGATTAGCACTCCAATGATGAATCGCATAGCTACCTCCTGAATTGCCGCCGGGCGGTAAATCAGCCAGATACTAGCACGGCGGGATAGCCTGCGGCAGACGAGATGCGCCGTTCTGGGCGGCGCTTTTGTTGATAGAGTCCGCTACGTGGTTGTCGCGCCGGGTAGGAGGCGGCACGCCTCTTCAAGCTTTCGTGCCGCCGCGCCCGACTCGATTGCGGCGCGCGCTGTGTCGATCCCGTCGCCGATAGACGGGGCTCGTTCGGCCAGCCAGATGCGGATGCCCGCGTTAAGGAGGACGAGGTCACGATGAGCGCCGGGTTCGCCGTCCAGGATGCGCCGGGCGATGGCGGCGTTATACGCAGCGTCGCCACCCTCCATCTCTTCTTTCGAGGCAGCGGATAGGCCGTATTCGGAAGCGTCGATACGAAGCTCCTGTTGCTCGCCGTCCTGCCAGAAGAAGGCCCGGCATGGTCTCGACGTGGGAGCGTCCTCGTTGCCTTCAATCCCCTGGATGATGAGGATGCGCTTGAAGCCGGTGTGAGCGGCGGCGGCGAGCATCTTCCCGGCGTAAGGCAGGTGGGCGAGACCGAGGATACTGTACGAGGCGTTGGCGAGGTTGTAGATCTTCTCGATGGTTGCGAAGACGGTGCGAAGGGCGATTTCCTCGCGCAGGTCCTTGAGGGCGTAGACGGCCGATGCGAACCGTTCCGAGTGCATGTAGGCGAGGCCGGTCTGTTCAATCGCGCTCTGCACCTGCTCTGGACTGAGGTCCACGGGAAGTTCCAGCGCCTCTAGAACATCGCCGATTGGCACGCCGTGCTTGGGGCCGAGGTCTTTCTCGCCGTGCATCACGACCGGGACGCCGGCCGCTGCCGCGACGATTGATGATGCGGGGGACACGACGATGCTCTTCTTGCGCCCGTCGTAGGGGCTGCCGATGTCCAGCAGTCCTTCGACGCCAGGCGCGATCGTGGTGGCTGTCGCGCGGACCGCCTCCGCAAAGCCGAAAAGTTCTTCGGGAGACTCGCCCTTGAAGCGCTCCACCAGCAGGAACCCGCCGACCTGCGCGCGGGTCGCGCCACCGGACAGGATGAGCCCCATCGCGTCCCGAGCTTCCTCGCGGGTCAGGTCGCGGCCGCTGCGCGGTCCCTGGCCGATCTCCCGCAGGTAGAAGCGCATGCGCTCGAACGGCTCCGGGACCGGCGCTAGCTCCAGCCGGAAGTCACTCGTTCGTTGCGCGAGGTTAGTGATTCCAGAGCTTGCTAGGCCGACGGATCTTGGCTTCGGCTGGAGTTCGGATTCCATGACAACCCCTAGGTTACCAGCCGACGACACACGACGTATCTATGAATGCCCACAGGTCTCAATCCGCGCGCATCGTCTCCGGGTCGATGCCCATTTCGCGGCACCAATCGGCGTAGGCGAAGGGTGATATTTCGGAGGGCTTGATCTCGGAGCGGCCGCCCCAGAAGACATTGGTGTAGGAGACCGGGATGCCGGCCTCGGCCAGGTGGGCGTCGATGGCTCGCTTATGAGCGAGCACCGTGTCTTTGTCGGTGCCGTGGGCGACGCCCATGACGTTGACGTTCTTGAACTCGGGCCCGCCCTCACGCCAGTAGGCGTGCGTGAGGATGAAGTGCCGGCCAACCTCCTGACCCGCCTCGATGACGCGGTCGGGTTCGACGGCCCAGTGGAAGAGGGCGTTGTAGCGAGTGACCCGCTCTCCCGACGCGGTCGCCTTGACGTG
>JBDSHD010000185.1:0-6048 GCA_039918655.1 Dehalococcoidia bacterium
ATCGACCCATCCGCAAAGGGGACAAGGTACGGGTGCTCCCCGAACGCGGGGTGAACGAGAAGGGAGAAACGCGACTCTGGCAAGTAGTAAAGGTGCTCAAATCCCAAGGGAAAGCAGAGCTCGCAGCGATCGGTGGAGGAGACTCATTTGTTCAGCAGTCGTTCGCAGCACTCGAAGACCTGGTAGTGGTCGCAGAATTCCGTGACACAATCCATCCTGGCCTCGTTAGCACGGGCAAAGTGGAGCGCGGTGGCGACAAGCCATACCACACAGTGATCAATGGCGAGAACTATCACGCGTTGAAGACACTGACCTACACCCATCGCGGACAGGTGGACGCGATCTACATCGATCCCCCCTACAACACGGGTGCAAGGGACTGGAAGTACAACAACGACTATGTCGAAGGGGACGACCTCTACCGGCACAGCAAGTGGCTGGCCTTTATGGAACGTCGCCTGTTGCTGGCACACGAGCTGTTGAATCCGGCGGATTCGGTGCTGATCGTCACGATTGACGAGAAGGAATACCTGCGGCTGGGGTTGCTGCTCGAACAAACCTTCCCAGAGGCGGCGATCGAGATGGTGACTTCGGTGATAAGCGCCAAGGGCGTCGCGCGTGTGGGGCAGTTCTCCCGGGTTGAGGAGTTCATTTACTTCGTCCGCATTGGCGAGTGTGATGTCCAGCTTGGCGAACAGAATATGCTGGACGCCTCTCGTTCCGCGACTGCCCAAATTGGACTTGACGTCGAATGGCTTGGTTTGCGCCGTCGAGAACCAACTGCGCGCCGCGGGGCGCGACCAAACCAGTTCTACCCAGTGTTCGTTAGCGTCGAGTCCGGACACGTCCACTCCATTGGGGAGCCCATTTCGAATGATGTTGACCGATATCGCGTAGCGGCCCCCAATGGAACGTTTGCGGTGTGGCCCCTTCGACCAAACGGCGACGAGGGCCTTTGGGGTGTCACACCGGAAACCGCCAGGAAGTATCTGGAGGCTGGGTTCATTCGCTCAAGAAACCCCAAGCCGGCGCAGGGACACGCCGCAATCCACTACCTCCCCAGTGGCACGGTCGATGCGATTCAGGACGGTCGCATCGAGGTGCTTGGTCGAGATGCTGACGGCGCGGTTCAAGCTATTTATCGCGAACGCAAGGGGGTGATTCCGAAGCGCGTGTGGAACATGTCGTCCCACAATGCCGAGAATGGCGGGTCCCTCGTGCTGTCGAAGTTGATCCCCGAACGCCGTTTCCCGTTCCCAAAGTCACTCTACGCCGTTGAGGACTCGCTCCGTTTCTTTGTCGGCGACAGGCCGGAAGCCGTAGTCCTAGACTTCTTCTCGGGCTCTGGGACCGCTGCGCACGCCGTGATGCGCCTCAACCGTCAAGATGGTGGTCGGCGTCACTGTATTTGTGTCACCAATAATGAAGTCGGTGCGGACGAACAGAAGGCCCTGCGTGAAAAGGGACTGCGCCCAGGGGACCCGGACTGGGAGAAACTCGGTATCTGCGACTACATCACCAAACCCCGAGTGAAAGCAGCAATCACCGGCAAGACCCCTGAGGGCCAACTGATCGACGGGGACTACAAGTTCACCGACGAGTTCCCAATGGCTGAAGGATTCCACGAGAATGCCGAGTTCTTCACGTTGACCTATGAAAATCCGGTTGCGGTCGGGTATAACAAGGCGTTCGAGAGGATCGCACCCCTGCTCTGGCTTCGGGCCGGTGCGAGCGGAAAGCGCATAGAGAAACTCCCACCCTCGGGCTGGGCCGTGGCGAATATGTACGGCCTCCTGACGGACGTCGACCGCGCCGACCCATTTTGTAAGGCGATCGCTAAAGCCAAGAGGTGCCGCGTGGCGTTCATCGTGACCGACGACGACCGGCGATTCCAGTCGCTGGCTCGACGACTCCCGGCGAGCGTGGAACCGGTCCGGCTATATGAGTCGTACCTCACCAACTTCAGCTTCGTGAACGGGGAGTAAGCGATGAAGTTCACGCTGAAGGATTACCAGGCTGATGCCGTCCGCGAGTCGCTCGAGCGACTCCGGAGGGCTCGCAAGTATTGGCGTGAGGATGGGAGCAAGAACGCCTTCTCATTGAGCGCCGCCACGGGTGCCGGTAAGACCGTGATGGCTGCGGCGGTCTTCGAGGCGCTCTTCCACGGCGACGACGCCTTCGAATTCGATCGTGATCCTGGGGCGGTCGTCCTCTGGTTCAGCGACGATCCGAGCCTGAACGAGCAGACCCGCTTCCGACTTATGGAGGCATCCGACCGGATCCAGTACAACGACATGGTCGTGGTGGACAATGCCTTTAACTGGCCCAAGTTCTCGTCGGGCAGGATCTACTTCCTGAACACGCAGAAGCTGGGAAAGAACAGCCTGTTGGTCCGTGGCTTCGAGGGTGAGGAAGGTGCTGGCGCCTTCCCTGAGATGCGCCCGGACCTGCGATCGTACACGATCTGGGACATCATCAAGAATACCGTCGAGGACCCGGCGCTGACGCTGTACCTCGTACTGGACGAGGCGCACCGTGGAATGGGAAGCGTCACCAACGCAGCACAGCGTGCCAGGGCCACCATCGTCGAGCGGCTCATCAATGGTGAGAAGGGGGTGCCCGGGATCCCCGTTGTGTGGGGGATCTCCGCGACTGTGGACCGCTTCAACAAGGCGATGGAAGGAGCACAAGGGCGCGGCACTCTCCCCAATGTGGTGGTGGATCCGGTCAGGGTCCAGGAATCGGGATTGCTCAAGGATACGATCGTCATCGACATCCCCGACGAAGCCGGCCCTTTCGACACCGTGCTTGTCCGTCGCGCAACCGACAAGCTGAAGGAATCCACTGAAGCGTGGGCGGAGTACTCGCGCCAGCAGGGGGTGGATGAGCCCGTCATCCCATTGATGGTCCTTCAGGTCCCCAACAAGCCCGACGCGTCGGACATCTCCCGCGCCTTGGACACCATCTTCGAGCGTTGGCCGGCCCTCCCTTCAAACTGCCTCGCCAACGTCTTCGGTGAGCATGCCACGGAGACGTTCGGGCGCCACACGGTACCCTACCTCTCTCCCGAGCGAGTCCAGGATGACAAGCAGGTCCGCGTGCTGCTTGCCAAGGATGCCATCAGCACAGGGTGGGACTGCCCCCGCGCTGAGGTGATGATCTCGTTCCGCGCGGCCGCCGACCGCACTCACATCACTCAGCTTCTCGGCCGGATGGTGCGCACTCCGCTCGCGAGGCGCATCCCCGGCGATGACCGCCTGAACTCGGTGCACTGCCTCCTGCCACTCTTCGACCCGCAAACGGTGGGTGCGGTCGCCGATGCTCTGATGAACGGTGGGGATGATACCGCTTCCCCGCCCACCGGCCGCGTGCTTATCAATCCGGTGGAGCTTTGTCCGGATCCGGCCGTTCCTGACGCCGTGTGGACCAAGTTCGAGTCGCTCCCCGCTCAGACGCGCCCACAGCGCGGTGCCAAGCCTCCCGCGCGACTCACGGCACTAGCGCACGAGCTGGCCTGGGATGGGTTCCTTGAGGAGGCGGGACGTAAGGCCCACGCAGAAATGCACAAGGTACTAGACGCGGCGCGGGCTCGATTCCAAGACGAGATCACGGCCAAGCGTACGGCAGTAATGACGGTCGAGGGTCGCACGCTGGTCGTTACCCCAGGCGGGCGGTCGATGTCGCTCAATGATTTCTGGGAGAGCGCTGACCTGCCGGTGATTCGCGATGCCTTCCGTCGCGCGGCCCGGGTCATCAGTCCAGCGATCGCGCACAGCTACGTGGAACTGCTCGCCAGCCGGATGGCAAACCCCGACGACCCCGAGGCGTTGGTCGAAGCCGAAGTTGAGATCGCAGCGCTGGGGATGGTAGAGGAGGTGCAACCGTACTTCGATGCGGAGGCCGATAGACTAGCGAAGGCATGGTTGGACAAGTTCCGCGTCCAAATCAAGGGCCTTTCTCACGACCGGCAGGAAGCCTACCGCGAGGTCCGTGAGATGAGCCGGGAACCTCAGGACGTCGAACTGATCCGGCCGGAAAGCCGTTTTGAGCCGACTGTGGTTCGCACGGGGGACAACGAGACCCCCATCCCGACCTGGAAGAAGCACCTGCTTTGTGACGACAAGGGGAACTTTCCCGCAAAACTGAATACTTGGGAAGCCAAGGTGGTCCAGACCGAGTCGGGACGGCACGGTTCCGGCTTCTGGTACCGGAACCCTCAGCAACCCGGTCAGTCGTCACTGGGGGTCGCCTACGTGGCTAGTGGTGAGTACAAGGTCGTCCGCCCGGACTTCATCTTCTTCTCCACGGCGGCGAATGGGCGCGTCGTCGCCGATCTCGTCGACCCACATGGTCTCCACCTGAGCGACGCATTGCCGAAGCTGAAGGGGCTGGCCACGTATGCCGAGTCGCACCCCGATGTCTACCGGAGGGTGGAGTCCATCGCGGACGTGAACGGGACGCTCCGTGTACTCGATTTGACCCGCGGGGAGGTGAAGGAAGCCATCGGCGCAGCCGAAGACGCCAAGGCGCTCTTTAGCGGCCCTCTGGCAAGCGATTACCAGTAAGGACCACTCCAACTGCCTGAATACCATCGAGGGGCCCTTGCCGCAACGCAGGAGGCCCCTCAGTCGATTCCGGCACTCGATATATGTCCCTGGCGCTTAGAGGCGCCTCGCGGCGATGCGCCCTGAAGGGCTTTCCCGAAATCCGGCCCTCGTCCCGCAGGCAAAGCCCCTTGGGGCGCATCGCGGAGAGGCGGGTTCACCCGCCGGGGCGCGATTTCGAGCCAGGACCGCGGCACCAACCATTCCCTGCACCGCCGCGCCGCGCGCGACCCGGGTCCATTGCCACGAACGTGGAGCCGGTCCCCGTGGAAGCGGCCAACCGGCTGAGAATGTTCGAAAGGTTTGTGCGGGAAGTGAATCGGTGAGGCTCAGAGGTCGGAGGCACCCCGCCGACGAGCCCCCCTCGGCCTCCGTTGACTCGCCAACACAGAGGTCCATAGGACTCGACTGTCAACAATCCAGAAGTGGCTCCCACAACGGTCATCAGAAACCCACAGAGAGGGGCTAAGGGTCAATCCGTCGTGCGTGATTCTTGCGCGCCAGAACGGCCGTCGGGAGCGCATCAGATTGACGTCGATCCGTTCTCCACAACCGCATGGGCAGCCTAGGATAGCCCATTTCGGCTTCGTGCTCGCACCCACCAAGTAGATCACCCCGGCGCGAATGCTGGAGGGCAGGTCGACCATTCCTTCAATGGAGAAATGTTCCAGAGCAGGAGCGGCCGCCTTATAGCTCTCCCACCACCCCCTGAGGTCTCGAGAACTACTCATTCCTCCACCCAAGTCATTCCCATCATCAGCGAACGATCCCCGTATCCCCACCGATCGCGCCTTGTGCAAATGCAACCCCGGATCCCGGCACGGTTGTTGGTCCTCACTCGCTGAGAATCAAAGAGCTGGAGGACCTCCGAAGTCTCCCGCTCGCCGCCCAAGAAGCCGGTTATCCGATGCAGTAGCTCACTCACAGCGGTCGCAGCGATGGTGGTCGTGAACGGAACCACAGAGGGCGCCGGCTCCTCCAGGCCCTCAAGGTATCCCTCCTTCCGGAGCTTGTTCGCCTCGTCCGGATCGGTGAAGGACAGCGACTCGGCCCGCACCCGCGCAGGCTCAATTCGACCACGGCAACTCAAGCAAGCAGTGCCTGGCTGTAGGATGGTGACCCTGCCCTGAATCGAACGCAGTCTCCCTCCCGGCGCGTCGATCATGACGCCCATGTCCACGACCGGAACGTAGTACCAAGTCGGGAGTCGTTCCAAGTAAGAGCGCGCCCATTCCCCGTCCGTGCATCCGAACACTACATCGAGATCGAGCAGGTGGCGGAACACGGACGGCCGCACGATCGAGCCGTGATGCGTCTCGACCACTGTTCCAAGACCAATGTCCGCAGCAAGACGGGACATAAGATCGACCTTCGGTGCACCCTGATCGGTTAGACGCGAGCCGTACACACGATTGATGTTCGACTTGTCGAATGTCTGTTCGTC
>JBDSHD010000186.1:0-2682 GCA_039918655.1 Dehalococcoidia bacterium
TGATCGAAACCGGCGACCTCAAGCGAGGCTCCACAATCGAAATCGACGGGGTGCTTTACTCCGTGATCGAGCTTGACCACATCAAGATGGGGCGCGGTAGCGCCCAGGTGCGGATGAAGCTGCGGGATGTCCGCGGCGGGCACATCATCGACAAGTCAGTGCAGGCGGGAACGCGCTTTACGAGAGCGCGTGTCGAGCGCCAGCCGGCGCAGTACCTCTATCCCGAGGGTGAGCTTTACTACTTCATGAACACGGAGACGTTCGACCAGTTCCCCGTCGGCAAGGACAGGCTGGGCGACGCGCTCAACTACCTGGTCGAGAACGGCAGCTGCAACCTTCTGATGTACGGCGACGAGGCGATCGGCATCGAGCTAACGGCGTCGGTGGAGCTTAAGGTAGCGGCGACGGACCCGTGGGTACGGGGTGACACGGCGCAGGGCGGCACGAAGCCGGCAACGCTGGAAACGGGGATCACGGTGAGCGTGCCGCTGTTCATCAACGTGGGCGACGCGCTGAAGATAGACACCCGCAGCGGGGAGTATTTGGAGCGCGCCGGGAAGTAGGCTTAGGCCTCCGCGCCATCAACATACGGTCCAAAGTCTGTTCGACCGCTACAATATCCCCGTGACGATGCTTGATTCTCGTTCCGTTGCCTGGGTTTGCCGTTATCTGAAGAATGTGATTGAGGGCGACCTGCAGCTTTCTAACCTCTGGGTGGAGGGTGAGGTGTCGAACCTGAGCCGGTCGCAGAAGGGGCACGTGTACTTCGTGCTGCGCGAGGGGTCGTACCAGTTGCGGTGCGTGATGTTCCAACGGCGGTACCGGGGGGCGATGATCGAGGAGGGGGCGCAGGTGCTGGCGCACGGGAACGTGTCGTTCTACGAGGGGCGCGGCGACCTGCAGATCGTGGTCGATTTCGTCCAGCCGGCGGGCGTCGGGGCGCGACAGGCGGAGTTCGAGCGGCTAAAGGTGAAGCTCGAGGCGGAGGGACTTTTCGACGAAGGGCGCAAGCGGGCGCTACCGGCGATGCCGCAGCGCATCGGCGTGGTTACGTCTCCTGCGGGAGCCGTGTTTCACGACATATGCCAGGTCCTTGCGCGCAGGTGGCCGCTGGCCGAGGTCGTGCTTGCACCGACGCCGGTGCAAGGTCCCGAGGCCACGGCTGGAGTCGCCGAGGGCATCAGGCGGCTGAACGAGGCGGGCGGGATCGACGTGATCATCGTGGCCAGAGGCGGCGGGTCGGCCGACGAGTTGTGGGCTTTCAACGAGGAGCCCGTGGCGCGAGCGATTTACGCGAGCGGCGTGCCGGTGGTCTCGGCGATCGGGCACGAGACGGACTTCACGATCGCAGACTTAGTCGCGGACAAGCGGGCGCCGACGCCGTCGGCAGCGGCCGAGCTGGTCTCGCCGGATCGCGCTGACATCACTCGGCAGGTCACGGGTATGTTCATCAGCATGGGGCTCGACGTGCGGGCGCGGATCGAGCGGGGCGCTACCGGCGTGGACCGGGCCGGCCACCGGATGCGGACCGGCATCCCGGACGCGAACCGGTTCCGGGAGCGGATCACGTTCCTGCTGCGACACGCCGGCACCGCCGTTAGCCGCACCGGCGAGCAGCGACGCGGGCGCGTCGATACGTTCGCAGCGCAGTTGCGGTCGCTGGACCCCCGCAGCACACTGGCGCGGGGGTACGCCGTGGTGCAGGTGCGAGACGGTAAGGAGGCGGTGACGAGCATCAAGCAAGTGAAGGGCAAGGAGCGGCTAGACGTGTACGTGAAGGACGGGAAGTTCCCTGCGGAGGTGTCGAGGCAGTATGGCTTCTAAGAAACCCCTGGAGCCGTTCGAGGCGCTATACACCCGCCTGGAGGAGGCGGTGGCGAAGCTCGAGGGCGGGAATCTCTCGCTGGAGGAGTCGCTGGCGCTGTACGAGGACGGCATGAAGTTGGCGGTGCAGTGCCAGGAGCTGCTGCAGGACGCGGAGTTGCGTGTGACGCGACTGCAGGAGCAGTTCAACACGAACGGCGGGACGCTGCGAGAAGAAGCAGTGGGGTATGAGGTTGATGAGGGCGACGAGGACGAGCCGGGCATGGAATGAGGTGCGATGTCCCGCCTGATGATTGCTGCAGTTCTTGGCCTCACCTTCGTTTCGTGCAACGGTGGTGATAGCGAACCAATCATTCCGAGCCCGCCAACGCAATTGACAGCGGATTCGCCTCTGGCGGACATCGTGGATCGATACGTGAACTCGCCAGACACATATCCCAGCCTTTATGGCGTGGTTGAGAGCGAGGCCGTCAGCGGGCAATTCCAGGAAGAGGTCTGGTACGAGGCTCCTGACAAGTGGCGCATCGACATGACCGGGGACAGGGTTGACGTTGGGTCAATCGAAGCTGGCCACACTAGGATCACGAATGGCGACGACCATTACCTGATCCGGGAACGCCTGAACCAGTACTGCCATTCGCCCGAACAGAGCGTTCAAGGCTCGTCCGTCGCTGACCGGATCGACAATCAGATTGTGGGACTCATTGGCCAATTGGACTTGAGCAATGCAGCCGTCGTTGCCGCTGAGACAATCGCTGGGCGGCCCGCGCTCAAGCTGCTGATCGACCCTGATATCCCGCGCCGCTTTGTGTGGATTGATGCTGTGTACGGCACAGTTCTCGCCTACGATTACGATGT
>JBDSHD010000187.1:0-4158 GCA_039918655.1 Dehalococcoidia bacterium
GAGGACGAATTCAGCTTCGTTCTGGAGGGCCGTGTTGGCGCGCTCCTGGGGAGTGAGGAAGTCCTCGCGGAGGCAGGTGATCTAGTCTTCAAGCCACGAGGCCAGTGGCACACCTTCTGGAATGCCGGCGAACAACCCGCGGTGGTCCTCGAAATCATCTCGCCCGGCGGCTTTGAACAGGCCTTTCGCGAAATGCACGCCCTCCCCGATAGCCTGGACCCCGAAAAGATGGCGACGATCGCATCTCGCTACGGTTGCGACACCGACTTCGAGGCTACGGCCGGAGTGATCGAGAAGCACGGGCTCACGTTTTAGGTCCCCTACTCTCGCACCGTCACCTGCCCCTTCATATACGGGTGAATCGAGCAGTGATACTCGTACCTGCCCGGCGTGTCGAACGTCACACCTCCGCTGTCACCGTCATCTAGGACATCGGTTGCCCACGCGTCATCATCGTCGGTTGCATCATGTGGCGCCTTATCCTCGTTCACCCATGTGACGGTTGTCCCGGCAGTGATCGTGGCGTCGCGAGGTGAGAAGTCATAATCGCGAATCTCGATGGTCGCCTCGTCGCCTTCGATCGTCACCGGCGTCTGGGCCGAGCCGCGGCTGCCGGGGCATCCCGCCATACCCCCGCATCCGTTCATCATACCGCCCATCGACCCGCCCATGGCGATCGCCGTGAACGTCACGAGCGCCATGACCACGATCGCCCCGGCGCCGATCGCGATCGCAAGCGTGGCAGTGTTCCGGTTCGGACTATTGGTGCTCACAAATCGAGTATAAGTTTGTGGTGCGCAGCGCGTCTGGGCCGAACGGCCCTTATCCGCGATTCATCGGTCCCTGCGAGCGCCGTATCTGGATTCGGGGGTCAGGCTCTCAGCCTGACTGGGCGGAGCGGGGGAGAGCCGTCATGACTACGAGAACACTTCTCGCAGCTCAAACCGTGGCCCGTCGCGGCACACCAGCTTCACACCCTTGCGCGTGAACACGGCGCAGCCGTAGCAAACACCCGTCCCGCACCCCATCCGCTCCTCCAGCAGCGCCTGTACCGGCTTCCGGCTCCGGGCGCCGCGCACCACCTCCGCCATCGACGCGAACATTGGATTCGGCCCGCAGGCGAACACCTGGTCCGCCCACGGCAGGCGTTCGGCCAGCAACTCCGTGACGCGCCCGTGGTGCCCGGCCGAGCCGTCTTCCGTCGCCGAGACGAACTCCACGTCGGTGGGCAGAAGCTGCCTTGGGAAGAGCAGATCGCCTGACCGAGCACCGTGCAGCAGCGTCACCGCCCGGCCCGATTCGACTGCGTCATCCGCCAGCGGCATCACACCCGCCACGCCAAGCCCGCCAGCCACGAGCAAGAGGTTCTCCGAGTTCTTCTTCACCTCGTACCCACGGCCCAGCGGCCCGAAAATCGTGATCCCGTCGCCCGTCTTGCGGTCGGCCAGCCATGTCGTCCCGCGACCCCGCACATCGAACAGGATCGCGAACTGGCGCTCGCCCCCGACATCCCGGAAGCGGTGAAACGACATCGGCCGCGGCAGCAGTGGGTCTAACGTGTCTGTGCAGTGGATCATCAGGAAACGCCCCGCCGCTGCCGCCCGGGCCACCGGCGGGCACGAAAGCCACATCAGGTAGGTATTGGTATAGACGAGTTCGTTAGAGACGACCGTGGCGCGTTCGAGCCTGAGGTTACCCTTCGCCATGCAGGTACTCTCGCAGCGGCTGCACCGTGAACTCCTGCTCGCCGTGCAGCAAAGCGTTCACCGCCGCCGCCGCCGTGTCGATGGACGTCAGGCACGGGATCCGTTTCTCGGCTGCCGCTCGGCGGATGTGGAACCCGTCCCGCAGCGTCTCTGTGAAACGGCCCTCCGGCACGTTGATCACCGCATGAACGATCCCCTCGCGGATCACGTCCACCACGTTAGGGTAGCCTTCGTCCAGGCGCTTGGTCGTCATCTCCACCGGCACGCCCAGCGCGGCGATCATCGAAGCGGTGCCCTCGGTCGCGTATATCCGGAAGCCAGCCTTTGCCAGCGATCGCACCAGCGGCATCGCTTCCGCCTTCGCCTTGTCGCCGATGCTGAGCAGGATGGAGTCCCCACCGTGCAGCGACATGTCCGCCGCGATCAGCGCCTTGGCCAGCGCCGCCTCGAACGTCTTGTCGATGCCCATCACCTCGCCCGTAGACTTCATCTCTGGCCCCAGGTACGTATCAACTCCCGCCAGCTTCGACATCGAGAACACCGGCGCTTTCACGGCCACCAGGTTCCGCGTCGGCCACAAGCCGGGCTTGTATCCGAGCTCCTTCAGCGTCTTCCCCAGCATCACCTGCACCGCGAGCTGCACCATCGGCACGCCCGTCACTTTCGAGATGAACGGCACCGTCCGGCTCGCCCGAGGGTTCACCTCCAGCACATAGACGTTCGACTCTCCGCCATCGCCCCGCATGATCACGTACTGCACGTTCATCAGCCCGCGTACGTCCAACGCGACCGCCATCCGCTGCGTGTAATCCACCATAGTGTCGATCTCACCTTGAGTCAGGCCGATGGGCGGATAGACCGCCGTCGAGTCACCAGAGTGCACCCCGGCGCGCTCGATGTGTTCCATGACGCCAGGGATGAGGGCGTCGGTCCCGTCGCAGATCGCGTCGACTTCCGCCTCGATGCCCTCCAGGTACTTGTCGATCAGCACCGGTTTGCCGGGTGAGACCGTTGCCGCTTCGGCGACATAACGTATGAGATCGGTCGCGTTCTGGACGATCTCCATCGCCCGGCCGCCCAGGACGTAGCTCGGCCGCACCAGCACCGGATAGCCGATCCGTTGCGCTGTCGCCAGTGCCTCCTCCACGGTGTTTACCCCTGCCCCCGGCGGTTGAGGGATGCCGATCCGCTGCAGCAGGTCCTCGAACCTCCGCCGGTCCTCCGCCAGGTCAATGCTGTCCGCGCTCGACCCCAGGATCGGCTGGTTAGCGTGTGCCAGCGGTGTCGCCAGGTTCACCGCCGTCTGTCCCCCGAACTGGACGATGGTTTCCGGGCCTTCGTCACCTGCCTCGGCGCCGGTTTCGTTCTCCAGCAGGTCGCGCACGCTCTCCTCGTCCAGGGGCTCGAAGTACAGGCGGTCGCTCGTGTCGAAGTCAGTCGAGACGGTCTCCGGGTTTGAATTGACCATGATCGCCGCGACCCCGGCCTCCTTCAGCGCCCAGGCCGCGTGGACAGCCGAGTAGTCAAACTCGATCCCCTGGCCGATGCGTATCGGCCCGCTGCCGATGACCAGCACTTTTCGCCCGGCCAGCGCCGGCGCCTCGTTCTCATCCTCGTAGGTGCTGTAGAAGTAAGGCGTTGCCGCTTCAAACTCGGCGGCGCAGGTGTCCACCATCTTGTAGGCCGGCACGATGCCCCACTCCTGCCGGCGCTTGCGCACCTGGTCCGGCAACCGGTCGGCCAGCGTCCCGATGACGGAATCCGAGAATCCCATGCGCTTGGCCTCGCGCATGATCTCAGGAGCGAGCGGCTCCGAGAGTAACCTTTGCTCCATCCGCACCATCGCCTGCATCCGCGACAGGAACCACGGGTCGATCCCCGAGGTTCGCGCCAGTTCATCGACCGTCGCGCCGCGCCTGAGCGAGGCGAACACGGCCCAGAGCCGCTCGTCTGTCGGGATTGCGGCGTACCCCCGCGGGTCAGTCTCCCGCCACGCCGGATCCTCCCAGAGCAGCGACCGCCCGCTGAACTCCAGCGACCGCAGCGCCTTCCCAAGCGCCGCCTCGAACGTCCGGTCGATCGCCATCACCTCGCCCGTCGCCTTCATCTGAGTCCCGATGCGGCGTTCCCCCTGCGGGAACTTGTCGAACGGCCAGCGCGGGATCTTCACCACGACGTAGTCGAGTGCGGGCTCGAACGCCGCCGTCGTCTGGCCCGTGATCTGGTTCTGGATCTGGTCCAGCGTCTTGCCCACCGCGATCTTGGCCGAGACCCTAGCGATCGGGTACCCGGTCGCCTTCGACGCCAGCGCCGATGACCGCGACACGCGCGGGTTCACCTCTATCACGTAGTACGGCGGCAGCGAATCGTGGCCGTTTGACCAGGCCGCGATCTCCTTCCGCGGCGCAAGCGCGACCTGCACGTTGCAGCCGCCCTCGATCCCCAGGGCCCG
>JBDSHD010000188.1:0-9242 GCA_039918655.1 Dehalococcoidia bacterium
TCGTCCCCACGGAGAACGGCGACCCGTGAAAAGATCCGCTTAAGGTCTGAGCCGCCGCATTTTTCGCAGGAACTGGCGGTGACGGTGGTGGAGACGCTACGAACAAATACAGACGTGCGCGCACCGCACTTGCCGCACCTGAATTCATAGATCGGCAAACCTACCAGCCGTCCTGTTGCCGCACCTGCGAGATCTCGCTGCGGGAGGCGCAGCCGTGCAGGAATGGGCAACTGGCGCAGTGAGGAGCAACTGTTGGAGGGAATTCATCCGTCCTTGCCATTTCATCGATCGTGGCCATAAGTTCCGTGCGCGCCTGTTCTTTGTCCATTTCGGAGAGTTCGGTGGTCCAGACCGAGCCATCGTCAAGATACCAGAAGGACGCCCGCGAAACCCTGCTATCGAACTTGATCTCCGCCATGACCGCGTAGAAGGCAAGTTGTCCAGAATCGACATCGCCAAGCAACGATCCGCCTTTGTAGTCAATGATGTGCAGCGACCCGTCCGGATTCTCGTCAAGGCGGTC
The DNA here is from genome assembly GCA_039918655.1 of Dehalococcoidia bacterium. Classification (GTDB taxonomy): domain Bacteria; phylum Chloroflexota; class Dehalococcoidia; order SM23-28-2; family RBG-16-64-32; genus DATKKM01. The sequence goes on from JBDSHD010000188.1 coordinate 524, forward strand.
AAGCCGGCCAAAGAGGGTGATACCGGGCTGGATGTCTACCTGGATGTACGGTTCCACCATGTATGGCTCGGCGGTGTAGTCGAAGCATCGGATGTAGTTGCGCAGTTGATGAATAGACGCCTCGTGGTACTGCTCAACGCCGGGTATGCGATGGTATCCGGCTGACAACGCATTCCAGCCGGTCTCGAAGAGTTCGATCAGTCCTTCTTCCGTCCGCTGTTCCGGCCGCAATTTTGTGTAGAAGTCGCAGAGGATGCGGTGCACGAGGCTGCCGGCGGTATCAGCCGGACGGAGCCGCGGCCGAATTCTGTCCGTATCTTTGGCGACATACTGATACCGGAATCGTAGACGGCAAGTCTGGAAAATCCGCACCTTCAGCGCTGAGTACCGTGCCATCGCACTATTTTGGCACGACGAGTGGCGATCGGCGGGAACGCTGGACACGCGATTACGAGCATCGGATAATTCCGAGCAAGGTGACAATTGCTTCGGGGACCCTGAGGAGCACCGCTATTGCAAGTTAAGAACGTCTTGTCGGCCGTCCCGCGCGTCCTCTTTTCGAACGCCCCGCTGGATGCGCAACTGATCGTTACCCGCCGGTGCAATCTCTCCTGCGGCTATTGCAGCGAATTCGACAACTTCTCCGAGCCGGTGCCGTTGGATGTGCTGAAAGAGCGCATTGACGTACTTCACCGGCTGGGCTCGATGAACATCACCCTCCTCGGCGGCGAGCCCTTGATGCACCCGGACGTTGCGGAGCTGGTGCGATACGCGGGACGGCGGGCGAATGTAAGTATCGTCACGAACGGATTTCTGCTGCGAAACGGCGTCATCGAGGCTCTCAACGAGGCAGGGCTCAACAACCTCACCGTGAGCATCGACACGCTCCACGCTGACCCGACGCGGTACATCCAGAAGTCCTTCCGATCCCTGAAGACGCGCCTCGAAAGGCTACAGCGCCTGGCGAAGTTTGATGTCCACGTGACAGCGGTCCTCTGCGAGTCATCTAAGGATGACTTCCGGCAGTTGATGGCGGAGATTGAAACTTTTGGGTTCCGGATGTCCGTGAACCTGATCCACAATCACAAGGGCTACATCTCAATCAGCGGCGAACCGTACCAGCAACTCTACGAGGAGTTCTACCGTGACGGGGCTCCGTTCACTTTCCTGGACTACGAATACGGCAAACAACTCTTGGCTGGTGAGCTCCCTGAGTGGAAATGCCGAGCCGGCGCCCGATACTTGTACGTTGACGAGCATGGAGACGTACAACTGTGCGCCTCCCAGTTGGGTCGGCTTGCGAAACCGCTGGTTGACTACACGCAGGCAGACCTCAACGCTAACGCAAAGACCTATAAGGGTTGTGAGGAAGGATGCTCCGTAGGATGCGCCTTCCGTTGTTCGCTCGTGGATAACGACAAGCCGGCATTCCTGAAGTCGATCGCTCGTGGGGCGATGCGCGGCACCCTCTTTGACAACGGCCGCAAGAAACGGGCGGGTGCACCGCGCCTCACTCCCGAGACGGCGCTCAGCGAAGACTAAGCGGTAGTTACTCGACCCAGTCGGCGCTAATAGCGTTCTCGATATGCACGAGGGACGCCAGCTTGCCAACTGACGTGAAGTCGATCGCGATCACATCGATCCTGGGAGTCGCAGTAAAGTCTTCCCTCTCCGTGATGTAGGCGTCGGCCAACAGCACCAAGCGTTCAGCCTTCGCGTGTGTGATCGATTCCGCTGCGGTGCCCATTCGTGAACCTCGGCGGCTGCGTACTTCGACAAAGGCGACCACTCCGTCCTTTGCGGCGATGATGTCGATCTCACCCTCCCGAATGCGGTAGTTCCGGTCAAGGATGCGGTAGCCTTTGGCCAATAGATGTTCACGGGCCAAGCGCTCTCCGAACTCACCGAGAGCGCGACGCGAGTTCTTGGTCTTTTCCAGTACAACCACGGTCTAGAGCGTCACTCGGTGACGGTCATAATGCCAATAGGTTGATGGCACTTTCGCGCTAATACGACCTCTGGCGCTCGAAGATTCGACGTGGGTTGTCGACGGTCATCGTCTCGACCTGCTCCTGAGTAACGCCAGCCGACAGGAGGGCAGGGATAACCTCATCGGAGATGTGATTGAAGTGCCAGTTTGGCAGGACCGATGCCAGGTATGCCGGATCTGTCCAGTCAAAATAGCAGGCTACATCGTGGGACAGCACCATGTGCTCGGTGTAACCGAGATCGCACATCGCCTTGATAGTCGCCACGCGCCGGTCGGTCGGCATGTAGATGTCGATGCCGAAGCGATCCATACCGATGAACGAGCCGCGATCACACAGCTTTTTCAGATATACGGTGTCGTCTGTATCGCCGCTGTGCCCGATTACCACACGCGAAAGGTCAACGCCTTCACTCTCGAAGACATCCTGCTGCTTCAGGCCAACCTCGCTGGCCGCGTGAGAGTGCGTCGAAATGGGGACGCCTGTGGCTCGGTGGGCCTGCGCAGCCGCGCGGAGGACGCGTTCGACATCCGGCGTAACGCCTGGTTCATCGGTCGCGCACTTGATGATACCAGCCTTCACCCCTGTATCCATAACACCCTGGGTGATGTCCCGCACGAACAGATCGGTGATGTACTGAATCGGGCGACCACTCAACGCCCGGAAGTGGTGCGGGACTTCCCAATACAGGCCTGTGGCAATCACGACTTGCATCCCGGACTGGCTCACGACTTCCTGCACGAACGGGATATCTCTCCAATCGCTGACCGTGAGATCTACAATCGTCGTCACTCCGCGTGCTTTCACGTCCCTTAGTTTTTGCACGGCCCTCTTGATCTCGGCCTCCCGGTCCATCACCGGGAAGTTCTCTTTGACCCCCGGGGACTGCACGATGATGTGCTCGTGCATGAGGGTGAATCCAAGATCAGTGGTGTCTATTGGACCAGCGACGGCATTGATCGTGACCACAGTCAATTCTCCTTCTGCTTGCGCGAGTGTCCGCGATTATACGCTGGCGGCCACTGTGGGCTCTACCGGCCAGAGGTCGAGCTGCTCACCCAGGAGCATCTCCTTGACCGGTGAGAACGATCGGCGATGGAGGTCACAAGGTCCAAACTTGCGGATGGCCTCCGCGTGTTCGGAGGTGAAATATCCCTTGTTCTGCCCAAAGCCATAGTTGGGGTAACGAGCATCCTCTTGTCGCATGAGACGGTCCCGCGCTACCTTGGCGACGATCGAGCCAGCGGCGATTGACACGCAGGTGCTGTCGCCACCGATTATCGGACTCTGGGGAAGACGGCATCCGTGGAGGCGGACAGCATCGATCAAGAGGTGGTCCGGGGAGACAGTCAAGTCCCCGATAGCGGCGAGCATGGCCTGACGGGACGCTTCCGCAATTCCGATCTTGTCGATCATCTCGACTGAGACGAATCCGACGGCGGCGGACAGGGCGTGCTCCCAGATGAGCGCGGAGAGTTCTTCGCGCGCCGCGGGTGCTACTTGCTTGCTATCGTTGACCCTGCGGAGAAACTTGAATCGGCCGGCAATCCTGACCCCTGCCGGAAACACGACTGCTCCAGCCGCAACCGGACCGGCAAGTGGCCCGCGACCGACCTCATCGACGCCGGCTATATGGTGCAGCCCACTGGCCCAGAGGTTTCTCTCCCAGGTCAGGTCCGCGCGGCGACGTCGCATCACCAGTCAGGATGATTCGTAGGCGGAGGGACGGTCAACGACAAAGCCGCCTTACTTGGTGGACAAACTGATGCGAAGCCGCTGAGTACCCCGTACACTTAGGCTCGAAGCGGCACGGATAGAGAGACGAGGAGACGACATGCCGATCGTGAGGGTTGAAATGTGGAGCGGACGGACGGACGCCCAAAAGCGGGAACTGGCCAGGGTGATCACGGACGCGATGGTGAACATTGCCCATACAACCGCGGACGCGACGATAGTCGTATTTGAAGACATCGGCAAGGAAAACTGGGCGCAAGGCGGGAAGTTAGCCTCTGAACTTGAATGATGCACGTGTAACCGAACCCGTTCGGGCACCGTCAATCAATGCAGGCGGGGGCCAGCTAATAAGAGGCCCTGTGCTATAATCGTGTTTGATTCAGACAGGGGCACGATCTCGGACAGGGCCCAGCAACAGTCTGAAGTGAACGAGTAGGAAAAGGGACTTATGTACGGTCGTTGGCTGCGGAACAGCTTCATTTACCTCCTGATTCTGGTGGCCGTGGTGGCTGTTGTCTTCACCGTCCTGAATACGGGTGGCGATAGCGAACAGAAGACCGAGCTTAGCGAGTTCATATCGCAGGCCCAGGACGGGCAGGTCGTCAGGGTGGAGGTGGACGGGACCTCACTAAGCTACACACTCAAGAACGACGACATCACTTACACGACAGAGATGGAGAAGGGCGATACCGTCCGCAGTATCCTCCAAGAAAACGGAGTGGAGCCGGGCTCATCCGGCTATCCCGAAGTTGTAATCAAGCAGGATTCGGCCTGGAGCAAGATCTTCAACATTGGGATACAGCTCCTGCCCATCATCTTCATCGTTGCCATCCTGTTTTTCTTCTTGCGCCAGGCGCAGGGAAGCAACAACCAGGCAATGAATTTCGGCAAGAGCCGGGCCCGCATGTTCAGCGGCAGCCGGCCGAGTGTCACGTTCTTGGACGTCGCCGGCGTTGACGAGGCAAGCGAAGAACTGAAAGAGGTCGTCGAGTTCCTGAAGTACCCCGAGAAGTTCGCCGCGCTTGGCGCTCGCATTCCAAAGGGTGTCCTGCTCATTGGACCACCCGGTACAGGCAAGACCCTGCTCGCCAAGGCGGTGGCCGGTGAGGCCGGTGTACCATTCTTCTCGATTTCCGGTTCGGAGTTCGTGGAGATGTTCGTTGGCGTCGGCGCCTCCCGAGTCCGTGACCTGTTCGATCAGGCTAAGCGCAATTCCCCGTGCATCGTGTTCGTCGATGAGATCGACGCCGTCGGGCGCCACCGTGGCGCCGGACTGGGCGGCAGTCATGACGAGCGCGAGCAGACACTGAACCAGATCCTGGTGGAGATGGACGGTTTTGACACGAGCACCAACGTGATCGTTGTCGCCGCCACAAACCGCCCGGACATCCTGGACCCCGCCCTGCTGCGGCCGGGCCGCTTCGACCGCCAGGTTATACTTGACCGGCCGGATATTAAGGGCCGCACGGCGATCCTGGAGGTCCACGCCAAGGGCAAACCACTGGAGGAGGCCGTCAACCTTGAAATAGTTGCTAAACAAACTCCCGGATTTTCCGGCGCCGATTTGGCGAACCTCATAAACGAGGCTGCTATTCTGGCAGCTCGCCGTGGCAAGAAAAAGATCACGATGCCGGAGATGGATGAGGCCGTGGACCGCGTGATCGCGGGCCCCGAGCGAAGAAGCCGGGTGATCAGCAAGAAAGAGCGCGAAATCATCGCTTACCACGAGGCGGGCCACGCTCTCGTCGGTTACATGCTTCCGAACGCCGATCCGCCCTATAAGATCAGCATCGTCTCCCGCGGCATGGCGGGGGGCTTCACGCGGTTCTTGCCTGAAGAAGACCGGAACCTCTACGCACGATCTCAGTTGCACGATCGATTGGCAGCGCTGTACGGCGGTATGGCCGCTGAGGAGCTTGTATTCGGCGAGGCTACGACCGGCCCGTCAGACGATATCTCGAAAGCGACATCTATCTGCCGTCAGATGGTGACCCAGTGGGGCATGAGCGAGCGCCTCGGACCGAGAACTTTTGGCCGCAAGGAAGAGATGATCTTTTTGGGCCGTGAAATATCGGACCAGCGCAACTACTCTGACAAGATCGCAGAGGAGATCGACGAGGAAGTCCGGCAGATCGTCGACAAAGCCTACCAGACCGCCAAGAAGCTCCTGAGCGAGCACCGTGACAAACTCGACGCCATAGTCAAGGCGCTCCTCGAAGAGGAGACGATCGAGGGTGAAGTACTGGCATCAGTGCTTTCGGGTGCGGGCCTCCCTGAGCGGCCCAAGACAACCGGAGAGCCACCAGTTGAGGAGCCAGCGACCGAGCCACAGAAGCCGGTGACGCCACCGCAACCCGGTCTCGCGTGGGACACTCCTTCCCGAGTGGACCCTGACGTCAGTTAGTCTGGACACAAGCGGCGGGCTACAGTTACAATCCGTCTCTGTGACTTGCCGCGTTGCGCGGAGTCACAAACATCAGAACAGGCCCTGAGACGGCCCGGAGCGGCCGTCTTTATACGTGGAGGAACTCCCATTTACGCGATAGTCCGAGCCGGCGGTAGACAACTGCGGGTCGAGCCCAACCAGACCGTCGATATCGACCGGGTTGACGGTGATGTCGGGTCGAAGATTGACCTCTCAGTGCTCATGCTTGGTGGTAATGGCAACGTGACCGTAGGCACACCAGAGGTCGATGGCGCACGCGTTGTGGCCGAGATCGTCGAGCATGGTCGCGGGAAGAAGATCCTCGTTTTCAAGTACAAGAACAAGACCCGCTACCGACGGCGCCAGGGTCATCGCCAGGACTACACGCGCATTGCGATCAAGGAGATCCTCTCCGGCGGCAAATCCGTTGAGGAGAAGCCGAAGCGCAGCCGACAGAGCATATCGGAGCCCGAGGCCGAGGAAGTGAAGGCAGAGGTGACGGCGGTGGTCGAGGTGGAGACGCCCAAGAAGCCTGCTCGGCCTCGTAAGGCGGCGGTAAAAGTTGAGACGGCAGCCGCCGAAGCGACCGCATCTGAAGCGACCGCATCAGTAGAGGTGAAAGCCCCGAAGAAGCCTGCTACCCGGGCCAGCAAGCCGAAGGCTGAGGGCAAGGCGCCCGCGAAGCCCAAGGCGGCAAAGAAGGCGCCGGCCCGGGCCAAGAAGGCGGCTTCGGAGAGCTCAGACGCCACAGCTGAGGGAACCGAGTAGTCATGGCACATAAGAAGAGCGGTGGAAGCGCCAAGAACGGCAGAGACTCCCAGGGACAGCGCCTTGGCGTCAAACGGTACGACGGACAGGTCGTACGGCCCGGTACGATCATAGTTAGGCAGCGCGGCACGAAAGTACACCCCGGGCTCAACGTTGGCATGGGACGCGATTTCACAATCTACTCGCTGATTGATGGGCAGGTTAAGTTCTCTCCCTACGCCAAGGGTGGACGCAAGAAAGTCAGCGTCCTCGTATCCAGCGACTAGAAGGAAACCATGAAAGCGAAGATTCATCCCGAGTACGTAGAGGCGAAGGTGCACTGCTCGTGCGGGCACGAGTGGATGACCAAGTCAACGAGGCCTGAGCTGAAGGTGGAGTTGTGCAGCAACTGCCACCCCTTCTTCACCGGCGAACAGCGGATCGTAGACACGGCCGGCCGCGTCGAGCGGTTCAAGCGCCGCTACGGAATGCAATAGGCTGGGCCCGAGAACATCGGTCCGAAGCGGACTCCACGGCAAGCTGGGGCCCGTTCTTCATCTAGTGCAGGTCTGATCCCCTAATGCCTGATAAGCGCGTCTACTACGGGGGGCAGGCTGTGATCGAAGGCGTGATGATCCGCGGTCCGCGCACCGTGGCGATCGCCTGCCGCCGGCCGGACGGTGAACTCGTAGTGAAGTCCGAACCGCTGGGGACGGTATACGCCGGCTGGCCCCGCAAGCTGCCGCTATTGCGCGGAGTTGTCGTCCTCTGGGAGACGCTCGCACTGGGTATGCAGGCCCTGATCTGGTCATCCAACGTGCAGCTCGGCGAGGAAGCCGAGGAGCAGAACTCCGGACCGATGTGGGGAGTCGCGCTAGTCTCCTTCGCGGTCGTGGCACTTATCTTCTTCGCCGGCCCGCTCCTTCTCGCGGACTTCATGCACGATCTGTTAGGGAGCGATTGGCTCGTGATCGTTGTCGAGGGAGTCATCCGCCTTGCGATTGTGGTTGGCTATGTTGCCGTTATCGGGCTGTTGCCCGACATACGACGGGTCTACGAGTACCACGGGGCGGAGCACAAGAGCATCCACGCGCTGGAGCACGGTGATCCCCTGGAACCGGCGGCGGTTCAGCGTCACCCGACAGCACACGTGCGCTGCGGGACCAGCTTCTTGATTATGGTGGTCATCGTCAGCATTATTCTCTTCGCCTTGGTTGGGAACCCCGACTTGTGGATCCGTGTGCTTTCGCGAGTGGTTCTCATCCCCGTCATCGCGGCCATCTCTTACGAGCTAATCCGGCTCGCCGGGAGGTTCGAGGACAATCCGATCACGAAGACCCTGATGTGGCCGAATCTGGCGCTTCAGGCGATCACGACGAAGCAACCTGACGATGCGCAGGTTGAGGTGGCACTGACGGCGCTCAAGCAGGTGCTGGCGGACGAGGAGCGGCTTCCCGAGGGTGCGTCGGCCAGCACCGCTACGCCAGACACCGGCCCGACCACCGACCAGCCTCTCGTCGACTAGACAGTCAATCGAGCGCGCGATAAAAGCACGACCGCTCCCCGGTGTGGCAGGCCGGACCGTTCGCGTTCACCTTCACCAAGAGCACGTCTTCGTCGCAGTCGTAGCGTATCTCCGTCACGTCCAGGGTATTGCCGGATGTCGCGCCCTTGTGCCACAGCTCTTTGCGGCTGCGGCTCCAGAACCACGCCTGGCCGCTCTTGCGGGTATTCTGGAGCGACTCCTCGTTCATCCACGCGAACATCAGTATGCCGTTCGTCTGAGCGTCCTGGACGATGGCAGGGATGAGGCCGCGATCGTCAA
>JBDSHD010000189.1:0-8066 GCA_039918655.1 Dehalococcoidia bacterium
TCAAGAAGTTCAAAACGTCAAGGCCCGCGAGCGCAAACAGCATGAGCATCAGCCCCGCCGCCACCACTGCCATCGCCGCCACCTGCGCCTGCTGGCGGAGGACCATGTGCGAGGTCATCAGGTGGAACACCACGAGGTTGCCAACCGGATCGATGATCACGAAGAAGGTGATAAACGCGCGCGCGAAGTCATCAGGCATCAGTCAGTTCCCAGTCTGGTGCGTGCTGTACCCATCGAAGGCCCGATGCGTGGCTACTCCTCTTGGTGCTTCGTGCTCTTCCACGAATCCCAGTATGTGACTTCCTCGATCGGCCGCCGGGGGCCCGTGCCGAACTTCCCAACTGGCCAGCCCATCGGGATCATCGCCAGGGCGTCATAACGGTCTGGTATGCCCAGCAGTTCCTTCACCTCGGCGTCGTGCGTCCGGTGCAGCGTCGTCAGCGTCGTCCCGAGACCGAGAGCACGGGCGGCGAGCATGAGGTTCTGCACCGCCGGGAAGATGTTCGCCCCTGCTCCCGATACCGCCGCCACGCCTCCGTTATCGACGCACGGGAAGATCAACACCGGAACCTCCCGAATATGATTCGCCAGGTGATCGGCGGATCCATACATCCTGGCCCCCGCCGGATCGGCCAGGAACCTATCCTTCATCTTCCCGTAGGAATTGTTCCATCCGTCGAGATACCACTCACCAATCTTGCCCTTCTTCTCGTCATCAGTGAGGACAATGAACTTCCAGGGCTGCCGGTTCCCGCCCGAAGGGGCCCGGATCGCCGCGTCGAGCACCTTCCAGATGAGTTTCTCATCGACGGGGTCAGGCTTAAGACGCCGCATCGCACGCAGCGTGTACACAGCTTCGAAGATATCCACTTGCACTCCTTCTGATTATTGAACGGGGTTCAGAGTAGCACGGGTTGCGAGATCAGCCCGAATCGCGATTCGTCAGCGCTCGATCAGAAACCTGTCAAGATCGAACCGCTCCCGCTCAACCGGGATTACGGCCGGGTCCGGGTAGCCCAGCAGCACCAGAAACATCGGCTCCCAGGTGGGGTTCAGGTCTAGAGCCTCGCGCACCGCTGGAGCACAGAACATGGGCGCACCCTTCAAGTAGCCGCTGAGGCCCCGCTCGCTGGCCGCGAGCAATATGTTCTGGAGCGCCGCCCCCAGGCTCTGCACAAACATGTCACGCTCTCCTCGGCTGCGTTGCTCGTCGGGCCACTCATTTGCGTCCTGATCGGTCAGGCACGCCAGCAACAACACCGGCGCATCGGATATCTGGCGCCGGGAGCGCTTGATCACGCGGTCGACCTCCAGAACTGGCATTTCACCCTTCACAAGCTCCATCAGCCAGGCGCTCGCCATCGCGTCTGCAAGCCGTGCCTTTGCATCCGAGAACGCTACATATACAAACCGCCACGGCTTCGACCCGTGGGGTGCTGGCGCCGTACACGCCAACTCCACCAGGTCATAGACCAAGAGCGGCGGCACCGGGTCCGGCAAGAACCGCCTGATCGATCGCCTCTGGCGGATCAGGTCCGAAACGGGGCGATACTCGGTGCTCACGCTGCGTGCAGCCTCTCGGCGACACCCAGACGGGTCAATAAACGCTGCGTCGATGTGGTCGTGGGCCGGGAAAGTAGGTCGCGCAGATCCTCTGCCGTGTCCATATCTCTTGCTAACGACTTCAAGGGAACCTCTCGGAACTCAACCCCGGTTTGAGCAGCTTGCTCTCTGTGCCGGGCAAAAGATTTCGGGCCGTAGTGGAACTCGATCACGTGAGGTGGGCGCGCTGCCATCGCGCTGGTCCCGCCATCTGCGGATGGCGACGCAGCGACGCCGCGTTCTGGCAGCGATCCAATCAACGTTCGCACATCTTCCGGCTTCACCTCAGGTAGGTCTCCGAGGACGATAATAACCGCGTCCGGCGGCGGGGACATTGAGCTGATCGCGCGCTCCAGCGCCCGCCCTATCCCCGTCACGTTCGCTGACTCGGCGATCGGTGTCGCGCCGAGCTTTGTGGCCAGCCCGAGGACGTGGCTATCCGGGCTGATAACGGACACACCGTCGATCTCCACCACCGATCGGAGAGCCATCAGGACATCCGTCAGCATCGCAAGTGCAAGCTCCCGCCGCTCATCAACCGACAGTGTCGAGGCCAGTCGCCCCTTCGCCTCACCCAGCGCCTTCGCAGGCACGAGGGCGCGGATCACCCTGCCACCGCCACGGCTGTCCGGGCAAGGGCCATTTTCTTCTCCATCGAATCCATTATCGTGTCCGTGACCACGGCCCGCACGCCTAACTCCTCGATATCGGCTGCCAAACCTTCATCCGCATTGTCGATCACCAGCACATCGAGGAAGTCGGTGTAGAGGCGCGCGATCGTCGTCGCGCTCGCGTCCATCCCCTGATCCCGAAGCATCCGGTCTGCCGGGCCCTTAATCGTCTTTCCTCCCACGATCGGGCTCACCGCCACGACCTTAGCTTCCGTCGCAAGCAGCGCGTCCCTGACACCCGGAACAGATAGGACTGGACCGATGCTCACGAGTGGGTTGGACGGAGTGACCAACACCGTGCTCGCCGAAGAAATCGCCTCAATTACACCCGGCGCCGGCGTGGCCTGTTCGCTGCCGTCGTAGATGATCTCCCACGCATGTCCTTCCGTCCTCCGCTTCACGAAGTACTCCTGGAAGTCGAGCACCCCGTCGTCAGACCGGATCTTCGTTCGTAATGAATCGTTCGTGACCGGCATGATTCGCACCGGTACCAGAAGCGCCGACCCGATCTCATGAGTCGCCTCCGCAAGCGTTCGGCCCTTCTGAAACAGATGCGTCCGCGTAATGCACGTGGCCAGGTCGCCGTCACCCAACCGGAACCACGTATCGTAGCCGTAGCGTCCGATCGAATCGATCACCTGGAACGTGTCGCCCTTCAGCCCAAACCCCCGCTCCTCGTCGGCAAGTCCCGCCAGGTGATACATGACTATGTCGATATCCGGGGAGACATGGAGACCGAAGAACTCGGCGTCATCACCGACATTGGAGATGACCGTGATGTCGGATGGTGGATGGACTGCGACAAGCCCCTGTAGGAACCGGGCGGCGCCCACGCCCCCGGCCAGAACCGTGATCAATTCCCGTACCGGGTCAGCGCGCGTCCCAGATCTGCCGGGTCAAAGTCACGTGCCCCACGTGCTGGCTAAAGTGCTCCACGGCGTGCAAGATGCCGTACGCCGCTGGCACATAGTTCGGCAACTCCGGATCGGGTCTCAGGTGCGTCCGTCGGTTTTCCGCCCAATCGATATCACCAGCGCCATCCAGGAGCGTCAGTATCTGGCTGCCGATGTCGTCGATCAGCAGCAGCAATTCCGCGGCATTCTCCGCCCGCGCATCGAACTCAAGATCACAGTCCCGGTCCGGTAGCGGCGCTCCCACAGCGATGCTGATCCATGATCGCGTACTGTTCAGATTGTGAATCGTGAGCACCGCGATGGAGTTCGTGTCGTCGCTCGCAGGTTTCCAGTTCACCGCTTCGTCGGGCAGTCCGTCTACCGCTGCGCGCAGCTCGGCCAAATAGTCGTTGATGATGTACCGGGCGGAAGCGAGGAACGGATCAGGCATCTCGCTCCCGATACTACACCGACAGTTGCAGAACCGTCACGCCGTCGCCGCCTGCGTTCGGTTGGGCCGAGAAGTGTCGGATAACCAGAGGGTGCCGCGCCAGCATGCCGCGCACGGCAAGCCGCAGTGTGCCCCCGCCCTTACCGTGATTCACCCGGAGATACTCTTCTCCGTACCTGACGCAGGCGTTGATCTCCTCAGCGAGTCTCATCAAAGCCTCGTCGACTATCATCCCGTGCAGATCGATCTCCCGATCACGGGACACTCGCGGCATCGGCGACATCGGCCGGAGCTTCTTCCTGCTTCGCGCCATCTAAACGGCGATCTCCACCACCGTCACCCCGTCGCCGCCTTCGTGCCGCTCCGCGGGGGCCTGTTCGAGGACCAGGGCGTGCTTCCGCAGCATCTCCCGCACGGCAGTCCTCAGCGCCCCGGTACCCTTCCCGTGGATTATCTTCACCTGCGACACGCCCACCCGCGCTGCTTCGTCCAATCTCTGGTCCACCATCACGAGCGCCTCCTCGACCGTTAATCCACGCAGGTCTAGTTCGGGTGCAACGGTTGGTGGAGTAAACGGTCGCGTATAGGACTCACCCGATGCAGCCGCGACCGTCACCTTCTCGACATCCACCACCTGGCTAACATTCACCCGCGCCCGCAGGGCTCCCAGCATAAGGTCGAATTCCCCGGACTCATCCGGTGCCGTGACTGCCTCTCCGGGAGTTGGTACGTCATGCAAAAAGATGCGATCCCCCGGCTCGATCGCCGGCAACGGCCCGCGACGTTTCTTCCGCTCGCGCTGCTGCACCCGCTTCACTGCCGTCTCAGCAACCACCAGCTCCTCCTGGACTGCTTCCACGGCCTGCGCGCGCTCGAACACGGTCAACCGTTCCGCCTTCTCCAGCTGTTTCATGGCGTCACGCAACTTCGCCCGCGTCTGTTGAAGCTCTGTCTCCATCTCCTTGCGTGTCTGCTCGATCAACTTGCTCCGGTTTGCCTCCAGCGACTGCAACTCCTTCGTCACCCTGGACCGCGCACGCTCCGTTTCGGTCACCGCCGCCCTCTGCGTCTCGCTCGCCAGCTCCGCCTCGTCTCGGTGGCGGTGCAAGTCGGTGATCAACGCCTCAACAGCGAGCCGGTCCGGGTCAATCCCTTCGCGCGCCTCATCTAGCACGTCCGCCGGCATCCCCAGTCTCTGTGCGATCGCCAGTGCGTTCGACTGGCCCGGGAGTCCCACACGCAGCCGGTAAGTTGGCGCCAGGCTCTCTGCATCGAACTCCACCGATGCGTTTGTGACGCCCGGCGTCGTGTGCGCGAAGGCCTTTAACTCCCCGTGATGCGTCGTTGCGATCGTCAGCGCTCCAACTTTCAGCAGATACGACAGAATCGCCTTTGCCAGCGCCGATCCCTCAACCGGATCCGTCCCTGCCGCCAACTCGTCCAGCAGCACAAGTGACCGGTGCGTGACGGTCCTCAACACGCCAACAATGTTCCCGATGTGCGAGCTAAACGTAGAGAGCGACTGCTCGATCGACTGCTCATCGCCAATGTCCGCGAACACGGCATCGAAAACAGGTAATCGCGAGTCCGCGTCGGCTGGAATCGGCAGTCCGGCCTGCGCCATCAACGCCAGCAACCCAGCAGTCTTCAGCGCCACCGTCTTGCCACCGGTATTCGGCCCCGTGATCAAAAGCACGCTAAACTCATCCGATCCATCCGTCGAGGTCACCTGTGCACCCTGCGGTCCGCCACTCCCCAGCCAAACTGTCACCGGCACTACGTCTCCAGTCAGCAGTGGGTGACGGGCGTTCCGCAGGTACAGTGACCCCGGCTCCTGCAAAAGCCATGGCTGGTCCCGTCCGCTACCCTCGGGATCGAACGGAAGCTGCCTCGCCTTCATCGCCTCGCCCAGCCGCACTTTCGCGAGTATCAGGTCAACTTCCGCCAGCGCGTCCAGCGCCGCCCCGATCTCATCCGCTCGGCTACCGACGCGGGTCGAAAGGTCGCGCAGAATCCTGGCGATCTCTCGCTGCTCCTCCGCCAGCATCTCCCGCCAGCGGTTCCCCATCTCCACCGTCTCTAGCGGCTCCAGGAACACCGTCGCTCCCGAAGACGATACGTCGTGTACGATGCCGGGCAGTTGCGACCGCATCTCGGCCTTCACCGGAACCACGTACCGCCCGTCTCGCAGCGTGATGATCGGGTCCTGCAGCGCTGTGCGCGACCCACTGCTTACGATCTGCTCCAGCCGCGAGCGCAGCCGGTCGTGGACCACCCGCGATTCCCGCCGCAGAGTCGCCAGCACCGGCGATGCCGAATCGACGACCTCGCCCTTACCGTTGATCGCCTTCCCGATCGCATCACTTATGTCGCGAAAGTCGGCGATCCGGTCCGCTATCGCCCCGGCCAACGGCATGTAAGACCGCAGCTTATCGATGGTCTCGTGCGTCACTCGAGCTGCGTCCAGCGTCGCCTGCACGTCCAGCAGTTCCGCCGGCTCAAGGATCCGGTCGATCGCAGCCTGCCCCACTACTGCTGACACATCCCTCACACCGGAGAGTGAGACGTTCGGTTTCAGTTCTACCAATCGCCTACCTTCCGCCGTCAGTTGCTGCAAGCGGAGCACCTCCGGGTACTCCGTCGACGGCACGAGCATACCGGCCAACTCGCGGCCGCGTTCAGTAGAGCAATGGCGGGTTAGCCGCTCGATAACCTTGTTGTACTCGAGCGTAGACAGGGACTTGGGCGCGATAGGCACGAGATTAGTTTACAGGTGAAGCCCCTTTATCCCGCCAGTCACACCGCGTCGTGTCTGAAGCACGTCACCTCGTGGTCATTCACCAATCCCGCGGACTGCATGAACGCGTAGCAGATCGTGCTGCCCACGAAGCGGAATCCGCGTCTCTTCAACTCCTTACTCATCGCATCAGACTCCGTGGCCGTCGCCGGCAACTCCTTCAGCTCGCGGAACGAGTTCACCTTGGGCGAGCCAGCTACGAATCCCCAGATGTAGATATCAAACGACCCGAACTCCTCGCGCACCGCCAGGAACGCCTGCGCGTTCGTGATCGCGCTCCCAATCTTGAGCCGGTTCCGCACGATCCCGGCGTCGGCCAGCAGCCGCGCTTCGTCCTCGGCGCTGTATTTCGCCACCCTCTCAAAGTCGAATTTGTCGAATGCCCTCCGAGTGCTCCCGTTTGTTCAGCACCGTGTTCCAGGAGAGTCCGGCCTGCGCCCCTTCCAAAATCAGCAGTTCAAACAATCTCCGGTCGTCGTGCAATGGCACGCCCCACTCTTCGTCGTGATAGCGCAGCATGAGATCGCTTCCCCAGGTCGCCCATCCACAGCGAGTCGGCTCAGCCATCATCCGACGGGTTCGGTTGGTTAACCGTGCACCGGCTGTCGCCCGCGGGAAGCACACCAGTCTTCATACTCCGGGACTGGTTGACCCACGACGTACAGGAAGATAAACGCCCCGGTATCTCCCAGGAACCGGAAGTTCTTCCGGAGGTCCTTCACTGTCGGCTCAAACCCCCCATGTGAACGCAAGTAGTTCTGGAACCCGGCGTGTTGCTCATCAAGCTCGATCGTCCGGCGCGCATTATCGACGATGGCATCCACCTTCTTGCGGTTACGAATGATCCGCGGATCCGTAGCCAGGCTTGCAATCTCCGCTTCCGTCAACGAGGCAACCGCTGTCGCATCGAATCCTCTGAATGCATCCCGGATGCCTGGCCACTTATTGTTCACGACTTTCCAGCTAATCCCGGTCTGGAAGATGGACTTGCTCATCACTTCCAGGTAATCCCCAAGCCGCTCGGGCGTAATCTGTGGTGGGGCACTATGCTCCTCAGCTGCCACTGACGAACCCTCCCTCTTCGATCATCGGCCGTGACTCCGGCAAAGCGTTGTAAACACCCTCGGCCACGCGATTACGCACCTCGGTCTCCCCTTCGAACCCGTGCTCAAACCCCCACCGGCCGATCTCCAGGACTATCGGCAGCAGGCTGCGGCCTTTGTCCGTCAGCAGGTACTCCGCCCGCAGCGGGTGAAGGCTAACCAGCCACCGGCCTAGGCACGGCGCAGCAGAGAACCGCACGGTAATCAGGGGCGAGTCACGACTCGCCCCTGGCTGCTACGCGACGACCCGAGTCGCCTCGATCAACGCCTCGTCCTCGGGTGGGTCCACCGTCCTCGGGTCAAGCAATAGTCGCCCGTCATCGATCCGGGCAACGATCGCAGGATCACCGACACGCAGCCGATGGGCCGCGTCATTCAGCCATCCACCCTCTCCCGATATCGCCAGCAATTTGGTCGGAAGGCTCTCTTCCGGCAGACTGCCGCCGCCGATCATCGACCGCCCATCGATCACCTGAGTGGGCTCGCCAATCGCCAGAGCCCACATATTCGCCCTGGCTTCAATCGCTTCAATCGGCATCGAAATCATTC
>JBDSHD010000190.1:0-8933 GCA_039918655.1 Dehalococcoidia bacterium
GCTGCCATGGATCATGCTCGGCGAGCAATAGAATTAGATGCCTGCGATGGAGGTTTCGAGGAATGGAATCTCGATTGCGCTAGGCATCATGTGGTGCTGGCACCCCTCCACGGAGACAAGGGCGAAGTCGCTCAAATGCTGGCCGCCGCCGAGCAGTCCATTCGTTTCTTTCCTAACTTGTCCGACTCTTACTACTACGCTGCCTGTGCTTTTGCCGACACAGGTGACCAACAAGCAGCAGAGAGTCGAGGACGCGAGTACCTGGATCTCCCGGAGTCCGAGCGGGAATCATTCAAAACTGACCGCATAGAACGGCTGATGGCAAGTGGTACTGGGTGCTTGGCGTTAGGCCCATCAATAGATTTCTCTTCGCCACAATAGAGACGCGTGGTCCGAACCCCCCGTCTTTCCCACATCCCAGTGTCACCCCCGCGTTGTGGGGCGCTCACCATGCGAGCTACTTTGTACAGACAACACCGCCCAGGAGGCCGATAATGCAGACCGAAGCCATGACCACCACACCACCCAACATCATCACCGAACCCCGTGTCTACGTCGTCGGCCGCCAGACCGTCGAGCGCACCGAGATCGACCGCTTCCTCGCCGATCACGACATGACCTGGGAGACCGACACCGAGGTCGGAGGCGAGCAGCTCGCCGAGGCCGGCGGACGCCTCTGCTACGTCTCCTACGGCAAGGGCCGCAAGACCAACGCCGAGTACATCAACAACATCATCGAGTCCAAGCACGGCTCCGTCCTCGAGCACGCCGTCTGGAACTTCATCATCACCGGCGTCTCCCGCACCTTCACCCACGAACTCATCCGCCACCGCGCCGGCTTCGGCTACTCCCAGCTCTCCCAGCGCTACGTCGACGAGTCCGACGCATCCTACGTCGAGCCCCCGGTCATCGCCAGCGACCCGGCCCTGCACGCTGCCTGGATGCGCGCCATCGAGACCGCCCACGAAGCCTACGCGCAGCTCGTCGAGGGCCTCGCCGCTAAGCTCGGCGAGCAGGGCATCACCGGCAGCCACCGCCGCAAGATGGCCCGCGAGGCCGCCCGCTCCGTCCTCCCCAACGCCACCGAGACCATGATCTTCGTCACCGCCAACGCCCGCGCCCTCCGTCACTTCATCGAGCTCCGCGCCTCCGAAGGCGCCGAGGCCGAGATCTGCCGCGTCGCCATCCAGTTCCTCCGCATCATGCAAGCCGAGGCTCCTAACATCTTCGGCGACTACCGCACCGAACGCCTCCCCGACGGCCGCGAAATCGCCATCACCGACCACGAGAAGGTGTAACCTTAGTCCATGGCGCGCGAAGTCGTTCAGCGGTTCGAGGTGATCTATGAGCCTGACGAGGATGGGTTGCATGTGTTCGTCCCGGCCCTCAAGGGCTGTCATTCCTGGGGAGCGACTCGCGACGAGGCACGGGAGAACATCCGCGAGGCGATCTCGCTCTGGCTGGAAAGTGCTCGCGCGAACAAGCTCCCGATACCTGACCGAGAGACTGTAGAAGTCGCCGCTGAGTGAGCGACCGTCTCCCTTCCCTGCGTCCGCAGGAAGTGATCCGTGCGTTGGAGCGGGCAGGCTGGACCGTCGACCGGCAACGAGGAAGCCACATCTCAATGAAGAAATCTGGCGAAGCACACTTAGTTGTTGTGCGATGCACAGACGCGACCTGCCAAGAGGCACGCTCGCCGCCATCATCAAGGACTCGGGGCTTACACAGGAAGAGTTCCTCAAGCTACTGTAGCTCCGGCGCCGCCCCGATTTTGTCATTCTGACGGAGTCAGAACCTGGCGGGGCCGGGGAGGCACGCGCACGCGTTGGGACCCTACTAAGCCTCCACCAAAGACCGCCACTCGTCTACAAGGGCAGGGTCTAACCGTTCAACCCCCTCCACCCCATCGAATCCCTTGTCCGCGGTCGCGACATACCGCGCGCCGACCCGCTGCATCACGGCAGCGTGGACAAGGTCGCGGGCCGAAAGTCCCGTATGAGTAGTGGTCATTCTGGCGGCAAGCCTGATATCGTCATCATTTAGCGGCTCAATGCGACCGGCCATGAGGTCCAGGAAGTCAGCAAACCGCGGGCGTTTCTCCGCCCAATCACCACGCTTCATGTAGGTGTACATGAGCTCCTGGAATACTTCGGCGGTCGTAAAGTAGGTGTCCGATGTCGCGGCAAGGGCAAGAATCCGCAGGGAAGGCGCCTTCAGGGCATGCGGCCGCCCCACCGCGTACATGAACACATTGGTGTCAATCAGAACCGTTCGGCTCGTAGTCCCGCTCGATTCTGCTCAGACTCTCTTCGATCTGCGACGAGTAAGCCTCTTCGATCTGCCGCTTCAGCTCCTCTGGCTCTGGCATTTCCTCCCCGCCTTCAAACGCGAGTATCCGTTCCAGCGCCTCCATCCGGCGGCGCTGTACCAGCGCATCGTAGGCTTCGTCTATCGCGCGCCGCACGGCTTCGGACGTGCTCGTGTCGTACGCGGCACCGAGCTCGCCGAGCTTCTGCTGATACGCTTCCGTGAGACGCAGTTCAAATCGGTCAGTCATTACGGGTATAAATATACGTACCAGAACGTACGTCTGTCAACCACCGTACGCTAATTCCCCGGCAGTGACGTCTCCCCCATCAGGTACCGGTCCACGCCCCGCGCCGCCGACCGGCCCTCCGCGATCGCCCACACGATGAGCGACTGCCCTCGCGTCATGTCGCCGGCCGTGAACACGCCGGGCACGGAGGTCATCTTGTCCTTGTCCGCTGCCACGTTGCCCCGCTCGTTCACCTCGACGCCCAGCTGGTCCAGCATGTAGCGCTCCGGCCCCAGGAATCCCATAGCCAGGAGGATCAGGTCCACGTCCTCCTCGAACTCCGTTCCCGGCACTTCCTTCATCACAAACCGCCCGTCCTCCCGCACGAACTCCACCTTGGAGCCATGCAGCTTCTTCAGGACGCCGTTCTCGCCCGACAGACGCTTCGTCTGGATGCTGTATTCCCGCTCGCCGCCCTCTTCGTGCGCGGACGACACGCGATAGATGTTCGGGTACGTCGGCCACGGAGCGTCGCCCGCCCGGTGCTCCGGCGGCCGCGGCAGGATCTCCATCTGGATCACGGACTTGCAGCCCTGCCGGTGCACCGTGCCCAGACAGTCCGCGCCCGTATCGCCGCCACCCAGGATAATAACCCGCTTGCCCTTCGCCGAGATGAACTGCTCCTCCGGGATCTCGTCACCGGCACCGCGCCGGTTCTGCAGCGGCAGGAACTCCATCGCGAAGTATGTGCCTGTCAAATCACGCCCTGGCACTTCTAGGTCACGCGGCTTCGTCGCCCCACCTGTCAAACACAGCGCGTCATATTCCTTCAAGAGATCGCGTGCGTCGATGTCAGCCCCGACGTTGGCGCTGGTCTTGAACGTCACACCCTCCGCCGCCATCTGCTCCATCCGCCGATCCAGCACCCACTTCTCCATCTTGAAGTCGGGGATGCCGTACCGCATCAGTCCACCGATGCGGTCGTCGCGCTCGTACAGATCCACGCCGTGGCCCGCCCGCGCCAACTGCTGCGCCGCCGCCATCCCGGCCGGCCCCGACCCGATCACCGCCACCCGCTTTCCGGTCTTGACCAGCGGGACCTCTGGTTTGGTCCAGCCTTCCTTCCACGCCGTCTCGATGATCGTCAGCTCCACCTGCTTGATCGTCACGGGGTCGTCGTTGATGCCCAGCACGCACGAAGCCTCGCACGGCGCGGGGCAGAGGCGTCCGGTGAACTCCGGGAAGTTGTTCGTCGCGTGCAGGCGCTCGATCGCTTCCTGCCAGTGGTCCCTGTAAACCAGGTCATTCCAGTCCGGGATGATGTTCCCCAGCGGACAGCCCTGGTGGCAGAAGGGAATGCCGCAGTCCATGCAGCGCGCCGCCTGCTGCTGAAGTTGGCCCTTCGGGAACTCCTCGTACACCTCCAGCCAGTCCTGCACGCGCGTGCTTACCGGCCGGCGCGTCGGCGTCTCCCGCGCGAACTCCATGAACCCCGTCGGCTTACCCACGTGTAGCCGCCTTCTTCGCGCTGCCCGACCCGTTCGCCTTCTTACCGTTGCCGCTCGTAGCGCTGGCTTTGGCTTCCTGGGTTGCAGCCAGTTGCTCCAGCAGCACCCGCTTGAAGTCCCGCGGCATCACTTTGACGAACTTCGCGGTAACCGCCGGCCAGTCCTCGAGCATCGCCTCGGCTACAGTGCTCCCCGTGTACTCCTTGTGTCGCTCCAGCAGCCCGCGCACCAGGTCGATGTCTTCCGCGTCGTCGAGCTTTTCGAGGTCCACCATTTCCTGGTTGCAGCGGACGTGGAAGTCGCCGTCCGGGTCGTAGACGTACGCGATCCCACCACTCATGCCGGCCGCGAAGTTTCGGCCCGTCTCGCCGATGATCACGACCCGCCCGCCGGTCATGTACTCGCAACCGTGGTCGCCCACGCCCTCTACCACCGCCATCGCACCCGAATTGCGCACGCAGAACCGTTCTCCCGCCACACCGCGAGCGAAGAACGAGCCGCTTGTCGCTCCGTACAGCACCACGTTGCCGATGAGGATGTTCTCCTCCGGCACGAACGTCGACTCCTTCGGCGGATAGACGATGATCTTGCCGCCGGAGAGCCCCTTGCCGCAGTAGTCGTTCGAGTCGCCTTCCAGCTCCAGCGTCATCCCCCTCGGGACGAAAGCGCCGAAGCTCTGGCCAGCGGATCCCGTGAATTTGATCTGGATCGTGTCGTCCGGCAGCCCGTCGAAGCCGTGCTTGCGGGTCAGCTCACTCCCAGTGATCGTCCCCACCGTGCGGTTCACGTTCCTTACCGGCATCTCGAACTTCACCGGCGTACCGTTCTCCAGCGCGGGCTTCACCTTCAGCAGGATCTCCTGGTCCAGCGCCTTGTCCAACCCATGGTCCTGCTCGACGATGCGGCGCCTCGCGACCTCGGGACCCGCTTCGGGCCGGTAGAAGATCGCCGAGAAGTCCACTCCCCGCGCCTTGTAATGATTGATCGCGCGGCGCGTGTCCAGCAGATCGCTCCGCCCCACGACATCGTCGATGTTCCGGTAACCCATCGCCGCCAGGTACTCCCGTATCTCCTCGCCGATGAAGCGGAAGAAGTTGACGACGTGTTCCGCCTGCCCCTCGAACTTCTCGCGAAGGACCGGGTTCTGAGTCGCGATTCCCACCGGGCAGGTGTCGAGGTGGCAGACGCGCATCATGATGCATCCCAGCACCACCAACGGCGCTGTCGCGAAGCCGAACTCCTCGGCCCCCAGCAGCGCCCCGATTACCACGTCCCGACCCGTCTTCATCTGCCCGTCCGTCTGCACGACGATCCGGTCCCGCAGGTTGTTCAGGACCAGCGTCTGCTGCGTTTCCGCCAGCCCCAGTTCCCACGGCACTCCCGCGTGCTTGATCGACGTCAGCGGGCTCGCGCCCGTCCCTCCGTCATGGCCGCTGATTAGCACCACGTCGGACTTTGCTTTCGCCACACCCGCGGCAACGGTGCCAACGCCGACCTCGGCCACCAGCTTCACGTTGATGCGGGCTCGCGGGTTGCTGTTCTTCAGGTCGTGGATCAATTGTGCCAGGTCTTCGATCGAATAGATGTCGTGGTGCGGCGGCGGGCTGATCAGGCCCACGCCCGGCGTCGAATACCGAACGTCCGCGATCCACTGGTACACCTTGTGGCCCGGCAGCTGGCCGCCCTCGCCGGGCTTGGCCCCTTGCGCCATCTTGATCTGCAGCTCGTCCGCGTTCACAAGGTACTCGCTAGTCACGCCAAACCGGCCCGAAGCCACCTGTTTGATCGCGCTCCGCCGCAGGTCGCCGTTCGCGTCCGGCTGGAACCGTCGCCGGTCCTCGCCGCCTTCACCCGTGTTGCTCTTGCCACCGATCCGGTTCATCGCAATCGCCAGCGTCTCGTGCGCTTCCGCGCTAATCGAGCCAAAGCTCATAGCGCCCGTCGCGAACCTGCGGAACATCGCTTCCGCCGGCTCTACCTCATCGATCGATATCGGTTCACGGTCTGACTTGATCTCGAACAGGCCGCGCAGGGTGCACAGGCGCTCCGCCTGCTCGTCCACCACGTGCGTGTACTCCTTGAATATCTCCATCTGTCCCGTGCGCGTGGCGTGTTGCAGCCGGAACACCGTCTCCGGATTGAACAGGTGGAACTCGCCGTCGCGACGCCACTGGTACTGGCCGCCCCAGTTCAGCTCTCGCAGGCCGCCGTCCCGCTCCGGGAACGCCCGCCTGTGGTGGGTCAGCGACTCCACCGCGATCTCCTCGATGCCCACACCACTGATTCGCGACGCCGTGTTCGTGAAGTACTTGTCGATGAACTCAGGCGCCAACCCGATCGCCTCGAAGATCTGCGCCCCGCGGTAGCTCTGCACCGTCGAGATCCCCATCTTCGACATGATCTTGACAGTGGCCTTCTTGCACGCCTTCAGGTAATGCTCCACCGCCTCGTCAGAGCCGATCTCGGCCTCCATCGTGCCCTCATCCACCATCTGCTTGATCGTATCGATCGCCAGGTACGGATTGATAGCGCCCGCGCCATACCCCAGCAGCAGCGCCATGTGATGGCCTTCGCGCGCCTCAGCCGTCTCCAGCACCATGCCCATCCGGGTGCGTTTCCGTTCCCGTACGAGGTGGTTGTTCAGCGCCGCCGTCGCCAACAGAGCTGGTATAGGCGCGTTATCGCGATCAACGCCGCGGTCGGACAGGATCAGGATCGTGTACCCGTCCTCGATCGCCCGGTCCACTTGCTTGTACAATCCCTCGATCGCGGCCTCCAGCCCTTTCGGCCCCTCGGCCGCCGGGTAGAGCAGCGAGATAGTCGTCGTGCGCAGGAACCCGTCGTCCATCGCCTTCAGCCGCGCCAGCCCGGCGTTATCGACGAACGGCGTCTTCGCCTCGATCATCCGCGCGTTCGACGGCTGCGGGTCCAGCAGGTCGCCCTCCGGCCCGATCAGCGTCTTCGCCGACGTCACGATCTCCTCGCGGATCGCGTCCAGGGGTGGGTTTGTCACCTGCGCGAACAACTGCTTGAAGTAGTTGTATAGGAGCTGCGGCTGATCAGATAGGACAGCCAGCGGCGTGTCAGTCCCCATCGAACCCACCGCCTCCTCACCTTGTAGCGCCATCGGGCCCAGGATGTACTTCAGATCCTCCAGTGTGTAGCCGAACGCCATCTGTTGCCGGTTCAGCTCCTCGCCGTCCAACTGCGGCGCTGGCTCAGCCGCCGGCAGGTCATCCAGCGTCTTCATGTTCCCCTTCAGCCACTCGGCGTACGGCTTCTCGCTTGCCATCTTGTGCTTCAGCTCGGCGTCATCGACGATCCGGCCTTCTTCCAGGTTCACCAGGAACATCCGGCCCGGCTGCAACCGCCCCTTGTGTGCCACGTTCGCCGGCTCGATCGGCAGCACCCCCACCTCGGACGCCATGATCACGTAGTCGTCCTTCGTCACGTAGTAGCGGCTCGGCCGCAGCCCGTTCCGGTCCAGCACCGCGCCGATGACGCGTCCGTCCGTGAACGTGATCGAGGCTGGGCCGTCCCACGGCTCCATCAGGCAGGCGTGGTACCGGTAGTAGTCCTTCTTCTCCTGGGGCATGCTCTCGTGACCGTCCCAGGGTTCCGGGATCATCATCATCACCGCTTGCTCCACCGGCCGTCCCGCCATGTAGAGCAGTTCGAGCGCGTTGTCGAAGCACGCCGTGTCGCTGCCCTTGTCGTCGATGATAGGGATGATCCGCTGGATGTCCGGGATCACATCGCTCTCGAACAGCGCCTCACGTGCCCGCATCCAGTTGATGTTGCCCCGCAGCGTATTGATCTCGCCGTTGTGACTGATCATCCGGTACGGGTGCGCCAGCTTCCAACTCGGGAACGTGTTCGTGCTGAATCGCGAATGGAACATGCAGAGTGCGCTCGATAGCCTGGGGTCGCTCAAGTCTGGGAAGTACCCTCTCACCTGGGTAGCCATCAACATCCCCTTGTACACCAGTGTCCGCGCCGACAGGCTGGCGAAGTAGAACGTCTCGGCGTCCTCGATGTCACTCCGGGCGACGTGGTTCTCAAACAATTTGCGGATGAAGTACAGCCGTCGCTCGAACGCGTCGCCGTCCGGCGCCTGGGAGCCTCGGCCGACGAACACGTGGTACATGTCCGGCTCCGCGGCGAGTGCCGACTGACCGAGCGCCGCATTGTTCGTCGGCACCTTGCGCCAGTAGATCAGCTGTTGGCCGTCCTCCTCCACGATGTTCTGGAACAGCCGCATCGCCTGCTTCGTCGCGTCGGCGTTCTTCGAGGCGAAGAACAACCCCACTCCGTAATCCCCGGCGTCGGGCAAACGCACGCCCTCGTGAGCCGCGACGTGCGCGAAGAAGTCGTGTGGCACCTGGATCAACACTCCCGCGCCGTCGCCCGTATTCACCTCGCACCCGCAGGCGCCGCGATGGTTCAAGTGTTCCAGCGCCGCGATCCCGTCGTCCACGATCTTGTGCGACCTCAACCCCTTCATCTGCACGATGAACCCCGTCCCGCACGAGTCGTGCTCGTGGACCGGGTCGTACAACCCCTGGGCGATAGGCGCGCTTACAGGCTTCGGGTCATCGGGTCGGCTGTCACTAAAAATAGTCTTAGGTTTAACTGATCGGGCCATCGTCGGTCTCCTGTCCCTGGAGGTTAGGATGCGGAGGGCACGTCTGTGCCCTTGATAGCGGGGCGCTTCAGGCGGTGTTCGCGCGTGGCAGCGGCACGAAGTTCGTGCTCAATCGACCGGTCCGCCTCTCTCGTGTACTTGACCATCATTTCGAGTAGTCCCCGCGCCCGTCGCCGGAGGTACGAGAAGTATAGCTATGCACGCCAAAGATGTCCATAACTACACTCGGCAGTGCTCAGGTATA
>JBDSHD010000191.1:0-2625 GCA_039918655.1 Dehalococcoidia bacterium
CGGCCAGTAAATTGTTGAGATACGGTGAAGGCCGAGCGTGGCCGTGTGTTAGACTAGCGCTCGCTAAGTAAAGCTTCATAACAGGAGGTCCACCCCATTATGCGAGAAGCCGTTCTCGTCGACATGATCCGCACACCGTTCGCGAAGGCCGGCCAGCGAGGCGCTTTCCGCGACATCTCTCACGTCGATATGGTGATCCCCTTGCTCAAGGAGATACTCAACCGGAATAAGGTCTCCGGCGACGAGGTAGACGAGGTCCTCTGGGGCTCCGTCGGGATCGCCGGTATGCTCACCCGGTCCCGGCATTACATCCTGGAGGCGGGCCTACCGCACTCGATCTCCGCGACTGACATGAACAAGCAGTGCGGCTCCTCGCTCCAGGCCAGCACACAGGGCGCTTTCGCCGTCATGGCGGGAATGTCCGACGTGGTCCTGGCGGGCGGCGTCGAGACGATGGACCGAACCAACCCGATACCGCCGGGCGACGATCGCAACCTCCAGCAGATCCAGACGGCCGAGGTAATGGGCCGCGAGTTCATCCAGCCGTGGCCAGATCAGGCGAAGGCGCCGCAATGGGCCAAGCGCTGGTACCAGGTAAGCGAGCCCTGGATCATGGACATGGGCCAGACCGCCGAGAAACTCGCCAAGGAGCGCGGAATTACGCGAGAGGACGCCGACCGGTTTTCCTACGATAGCCACCGCAAGACCGTCCGGGCCCAGAAAGAGGGCCTCCTGGCGGACGAGATCCTGCCGATCACGATCAACTATTCAGACGGGTCCAGCGTCACCGTCGACAAGGACCAGAACCCCCGCGAAGACACGACGCTGGAGAAGCTCTCCACCCTCAAGCCCGCTTACACCGCGGAGGGACAGGTGACAGCCGGAAACGCCAGCCCGCGCACGGACGGCGCCACGATTTGCCTGATCATGGAAAAGGAGATGGCGAAGCAGAAGGGCCTCCGGCCGCTCGCCACCTTCCGTCACGCGGCCTCTGTCGGCGTGGATCCCACGATCATGGGCATCGGTCCAGTTCCCGCCACGCAGAAGCTGCTGAAGCGTACAGGAATGAGCCTGGACGACTTCGACGTCATCGAGATCAACGAGGCGTTTGCCTGCCAGGTGCTCTCTTGCGGCAATGACCTGGGCTGGGACTGGGATAAGGTCAACCCGAACGGCGGCGCCATCGCCATCGGTCACCCTCTCGGGGCCAGCGGCACTCGTTTGATCGGGACGCTCGCCTACGAGATGCAGCGCCGCGACGCCGAATGGGGACTGGCCACCCTCTGCATGGGTGCCGGTATGGGCATGTCTCTCGCACTCCAGCGAGAGCACTACGACTGGTAAACCCTAGCCGAGTGGATTCCAGGGGTGCCCGGGCGGGGCGTATATATTCATCAGCTTCGCCCGGACCACGCGGCGGTGGTTGTACTCGCCGCCAAGTAGCGGATCGCCGGTTGAGCGGTAGCGGCCGGCGCACGTTATCAGCGTGATGATGTCCTCACTGGCCGGGCCCATCCATTGCAGAGACGCCTTGTCCTCTGGGTCGATGATGAAGGAGCTGGTCACCACATATGTGAGTTCGGTTCCGCGTGCGTCCTGCAGATACACTGAGTCGCCCGGCTTCAGGTCCTTCAGTTTGTTAAAGACAGCCCCTCCTGCCCAGGTGTAGTGGGCCGCAAAGACAGCGTTCCCCCCGGTTCCAGGTGGTGATGAGAACGTGTACCAGGCGACTTCCTGCCCGCTCAGAGGAACATCGGGTACATATTCGGAGTTCATACCGTAGCTCTTCACCGGAGCATTGACCTCGATCTCGTCGATCAGGATCCGGAACGATCTTCGCTCCAACGGCCCGACAGACCCATCGTCTATCACGTTGCTAACCGAGTAGTTGTACGGGCTGTAGAGCCAGGACGGCTGATCGACCCTGTCGTACACGCCGCCGGGCTCAACCAGGTATCGCGCCGCTCCGTTCCACACACTGGCATACTTCGTAGAGGTCGGCCCACCGCCAACGAACGAAGATTCCGAGCCAGCCAGCTGCATGCCAACGTAAACGAAAGACATGACAGCCGCGGAAAACGCCACGACTGCCACGCCGGTGAGGATGCGGCGCCTGGTGATTTCAGTGATGCGTGGGAGGAAGTTCTTCATTGCTCTGACGACAGCTCTTTGCCGCTGTAACGTTGTAATTATAGCCCCCCAATTCGGACACCGGATAACCCGCACTAACCGGACGCTCAACGCGCATACCGAGCGCTTGCTCACTTTACCGAGCGCTTTCTCTGTATATTGAGCGCTCGCTTGATAATGACCGCAGAAACGCCGAAAACTATTGACGCCGCCCCAGAGTGACCGTGTAATAGCACCAACGAATGGAGCGTATAGACAAAATGATGACGAGGGGAACAAACAACGCGGCTGCCGCGGGTACTACTGGGAGGGGTGCTCGTCTTTGCGCTCGCTGCTCACAAGGTGGGCAGTCCGAGTTAGGCGTCTTGGCCGATTGGGGAAAAGCCGCACCCCGGGGGGTTCGCCACCCCCACTAAGACGCGAATGAGCCGCCGTGTAATTTGGGCTCCACGGCGGCTCCGCAATCAGGAGGGGGCCGCCGCCGGTACGGCGGCC
>JBDSHD010000192.1:0-4679 GCA_039918655.1 Dehalococcoidia bacterium
TTCTCACCGTCACCGCCGATCTCGCCCTGGAACAAGCCGGGCGCGCCGACGAGATGCTTTCCCGCGGCGAAGCCACGCCGCTGACCGGCATTCCTGCCGCCATCAAGGACGTGATGAGCACGGAGGGCGTCCGCACGACTTGTGGCTCACGGATCCTTGAGCCGTTCGTTCCCGCCTACGACGCCCACGTCGTCTCGCTCCTCAAGGAGAGTGGCTTCGTCATGCTGGGCAAGACCAACATGGACGAGTTCGCGATGGGTTCCAGCGGCGAGAACTCCGCCTACGGCGTCACCCACAACCCCTGGGCGCTGGACCGTGTGCCCGGTGGCTCCTCATCGGGTTCGGCAGCGGCGGTTGCGACCGGCATGGCCTACTTCGCCCTGGGCTCCGATACCGGCGGATCCATCCGCCAGCCAGCTTCGTTCTCCGGCGTCGTCGGCCTCAAGCCTACCTACGGACGGGTCTCGCGCTTTGGGCTCGTGGCGTTCGCGTCGTCCCTGGACCAGATCGGCCCCTTCACGCGCTCGGTACGCGACGCCACACTGGTATTCGAAGCCATCTCCGGACACGATCAGCGCGACTCAACCTCGGCGCCGGTCGAGGTCCCAAACATCGCGGCCACCCTCGGCACTGACCTTCGCGGCGTCCGCGCCGGTGTACCCCAGGAGTACTTCACCGAGGGCATGGCTGACTCAGTACGGGGCGCAGTCGAAGCCGCCATCCAGCAGTTGGCGGACCTTGGCGCGGAGATCGACAGGGACGTTCATCTTCCCTCTACCAGCCTCGGAGTGTCCGTGTACTACATCATCGCCCCGTCCGAAGCGTCGGCTAACCTTGCCCGCTACGACGGAGTGAAATACGGCTACTCCTACACGGACGGCGAGGGTATGTGGGAGGAGATGGAACGGACCCGACAGATCGGATTCGGCGACGAGGTGAAGCGCCGGATCATGCTCGGCACCTACGCCCTATCCGCCGGCTACTACGACGCCTACTACAAGAAGGCCCAGCAGATACGGACACTCATCCGGCGCGAGTTCGACGAGACGTTTGCGACCCACGATGTCCTTGTGGCGCCCGTTAGCCCAACGCCAGCTTTCAAGATCGGGGAGAAGATCAACGATCCTCTCGCGATGTACCTGAACGACGTTTGCACGATCCCCGTAAACATCGCGGGCCTACCGGGCATCTCCGTCCCCTGCGGTTTCGCGGCGTCGGATGATGGCGCCCAACTGCCGATCGGCCTGCAGATCATCGCGAAGCCGTTTGATGAAGCGAATCTGTTCCGAGTCGCGCACGCGTACGAGCAGGCGACCGACTGGCACACGCGCAAACCTCCCATCTAGCCGCTACCCGTGTTGCACCGTGGGTAGGGCAGCATCACACTCTATCCCATGAACCCGCGCACTCTTGCCGAAATCCCGACACCGGCCCTCGTCGTGGACGTTGACGCCATGGACCGGAACATACGCCGCATGGCCGATTTCTTCGCCGATTCGCCCTGCAAGCTCCGTCCCCATTTCAAGGCCCACAAGACGCCGGAAATCGCTCGGCGCCAGCTGGCTGCGGGATCGTGTACGGGCCTGACCTGCGCAACCGTGGGCGAGGCAGAGATAGCCTCCGAATTTTGCGATGACATTCTCATCGCCAACCAGGTCATCGGTGCAAACAAGACGAACCGTGTCGCAGCGATTGCCGCTCGCGGCATTGACGTCAAGATCGCCGTCGATTCCGTCGAGGGAATCGGCCAGATTTCCGCCGCTGCCGATCAAGCTGGCGTGGAAGTCGGAGTGCTGGTGGACGTGAACGTCGGTATGCCCCGCTGCGGCGTACAGCCGGGCGAACCGGCAGCCGCCCTCGCCCGACGAATCGCCGGCACGCCGGGGCTGACCCTTCGCGGCGCCATGGGCTACGAAGGGCAAACAGTCGGCATCCCTGACCGGGAAAAGCGCGAGGCGATGGCACTGAATGCGATGGAGCGCCTCACTGCCAGTGTGCAGGCTATCCGCGATGCCGGGCTCCCCTGCGAGATAGTCTCAGCCGGCGGCACCGGCACCTTTGACATCACCGGCCGCATTCAGGGCATCACCGAGATCCAGGCCGGCTCCTACGTCTTGATGGACACGGCCTATGGAAAACTCGACATCCCGTTCGAGCAGGCGTTCTGGGTCCTCGGAACCGTTCTCAGCCGTCCCGCGCCGGGATTTTGCGTGACGGACACCGGCCTCAAGTCCAACACGGAGGACCACGGCAACCCTGACGTTCGTGACATCGACGGCGCCACCGTCCTCTTCCTGAGCGACGAGCACGCCACTATCACGATCCCGCCAGATTCTCCCCTGCGAGTCGGCGACCGCCTCCAGCTCGTACCCTCACACATCGACCCGACCATCAACCTCCACGACATCATGTATGCGTTTAGAGGAGACGATGTCGTCGATGTTTGGCCAATTGCCGCACGCGGTTACGGCGCCCCGACGCCGTAACGTCACACCTGATTCATACGTTTACGGTGATGACACCAAAATCTGCTAGCATGGCGATAAATCCCCACGGAGGCACGCGTGGCAAAGAGTACCAATAGGGCGCGCGACACCCGTTTTTCGCAGAAGGTCAACTCTATATCGGCGTCGGGCATCCGCCGCTTCTTCGAGTTGATCGCGAACATGGACGGCTGCATCTCGCTCGGCGTCGGCGAGCCTGACTTCGTCACTCCTGAGCGATACATGAAGGCCGCCTTTGACGCCTCCATGGCCGGCGAGACCCACTACACCTCCAACTACGGCCTGCCAGAACTCCGCGAGGCCATCTCCAGCCATCTCCAGCGCCTGTACGGCGTACGCTATGATCCCCAGCGCGAGATCATCGTCACGATCGGCGTCTCCGAGGCCCTCCTCCTGGCGACCCATGCCCTCCTGGACCCCGGCGACGAGATTCTCTGCCCGGACCCGTACTACGTCGCCTATCCACCCTGCACCACTCTGGCAGGCGGCAAGTTCGTCACCGTGCCCACTTACATGGAGAACGAATTTAGGGTGGCGGCTGCCGATATCGAAGAGCGGATCACAGACCGCACCAAGGCGATCCTCATCGGCTACCCCTCCAACCCAACCGGCGCCCAGATGACTCGCGAGGACTTGATGGAGATCGCCGACGTTGCCGCGCGCCGTGACCTGATGGTGATATCAGACGAGATCTACGACCGGCTCAGCTACGGCGTCGAGCACACCTCCTTCGCATCCCTTCCGGGCATGAAGGATCGGACCATACTCCTCGGCGGTTTCTCCAAGGCCTACGCCATGACGGGCTGGCGGGTCGGCTGGCTCTGCGCTCCGTCAGACGCCCTCGAAGCGATGATGAAGATCCACCAGTACATCGTCATGTCCGCGCCCACTCCCTCGCAGTATGCGGCCCTGGAGGCTCTCCGCAGCGGGGAAGAGGACGTCCGCCGCATGGTCGCGGAGTTCGACCGCCGCCGGCGCCTCATGGTGAAAGGTGTCAAGGAGATCGGCCTCACGCTCTACGAGCCGCACGGCGCCTTCTACGTATTCCCCTCAATTCGCTCCACCGGCATGGACGACCTCGAGTTCGCGGAAAGACTACTCGATGAAGAAAAGGTCGCCGTCATCCCCGGATCAACGTTCGGCGAGCAGGGCGCGGGCCACGTACGCATGTGCTACGCCGCGCCCTATCAGCTCCTGGAGGAAGCACTCGAAAGAATCGGGCGTTTCGTCGCAAGCCACACCCCCTGATAACCGTCGCAGTGCAACAGTAGACACCCGCCGAGCGTATTGTAGATAACGTGCTCAACCGTTTCTCCCGGCTGTCCAACAGACTGAGCCGCCGTCAGTGGGCGCTGGCCGGCGGGGTTGCCGGCATCAGTCTTCTGATCACTGGCGTTGCAGCGGTCTCCCTCGTCATCGGCGGCTCCAGCGAGGAGGAACTCCTGACGGACGGGTGCGTCAGCCCCTCGGAAAGCGGCGTTGAATGCGACCCTTCGCCCACTCCGAGAGCGCCTCGATTCTCCAAGACAAGCAGGCCCAGCGGCTCCGTCACGCCGACGCCCACAAAAACACCCAAACCAACGCCAACAACGGTGGTGATTCTCCCAACCAGGGAGCCTACCGCGCCGCCAGTCACCTCTCCCCCAACGCCTGCCGTCCCGTCTCCCGACGCCTACATCACCGTGCCCTTGCTTTCCGATACTTATCTCGGCTCCATCGGCTCCGTCATCGAGTTCGCGGTCATGCCCGGGACGCCAAACACGGGCATCGTGGCCAGCCAGAACGGCAAGATCTACAAGGTCGCGCTCGATGGCAGCACCCCGCCGCAACTCTGGGGGGATCTCTCCGCCAAGCTCAAGTTCGGCGGGGAGCAAGGCTTGTTATCCGTCGCCTTCTCACCCGGATTTGCGAGCAACGGCCGCGTCTACGCCTACTACACGACAGGCAGTCCTGCACCGATCATCCTCGCCCGCTACTCTGCCAACGCGTCCGCCCTCAACGCAGCGTCCGAAACTGTGCTCCTGAGCGTCCCTGACTTCGCTGCCAATCACAACGGCGGCCATATAGCCTTCGACGGTTCTGGCTACCTCTACCTGTCGACAGGAGATGGTGGCGGCACCGGTGATCCGGAAGAGAACGGCCAGAATCTGACGACCTTCCTCGGCAAAGTCCTCC
>JBDSHD010000193.1:0-2754 GCA_039918655.1 Dehalococcoidia bacterium
CAAGCCCGGTGACGGCATCGACTTCGCCGGGGCGGTCACGCGAGTTGTAGAGAACCTGGGATGCCTTCCTCGACAGGATGTCTGTCACCAAGGTGGACTTGCCGGAGCCTGAAACCCCTGTGACGCAGGCAAAAACACCTAGCGGGATGCGAACCGTTAGGTCTTTCAGGTTGTTCTCTCTCGCGCCCTCGATCACGACGGCTGCGCCGTTGCCCGACCTTCGGGTTTCGGGCACCGGGATCTGCTTTCGACCGGACAGGTAGGCTCCGGTCAGTGACTCCGGGGCGTGCTTGATGTCTTCGAGGACGCCCTCGGCCACGACGCGCCCGCCGGCGGAGCCAGCCTCCGGACCGAGGTCAATAATCCAGTCCGCGGCCCGCATCATTGTTTCGTCGTGCTCTACGACGAGGACCGTGTTACCAAGGTCACGCAGCCGCTTCAGCGTCGAGATCAGCCGTTCGTCGTCCGCCGGGTGCAGACCAATGGACGGCTCGTCGCAGACGTAGAGGACACCCATTAGCGAGGAGCCTATCTGCGTCGCCAGCCGGATCCGCTGCGCCTCCCCACCGGCAAGCGATCCGGTCCGGCGGTCGAGAGTCAGGTAATCGACACCGACGTCGCGGAGGAACGTCAGGCGAGAATGAATCTCCTTCAGGATTTGGTGAGCAATCGTCATGTCTCGCGGGGAGAGTGGCGTGTCGTCCTCGCGCAGGGCGCTCACCCAGACCTGCGCCTCTCCGATGGACATCTGCGTGACGCCGTGAATGTTAAGCCCGTCCACGGTGACCGCGAGCGACTCCGGTTTGAGGCGGGCGCCTTTGCAGACCGTGCACGGCACCTCGGCCATGTACCGTTCGATTTCACCGCGCACCCAGTCGGAGTCCGTGTCTTTGTAGCGGCGGCTGAGGTTATTGATGACGCCCTCGAAGGACGTCTCCCACCGGCTCTCGTTTCCGCCGGTACCTGTGTAGCTAAGAGTGATCCGGTCCTGGTCGCCATACAGGATCAGGTCCAGGTGCTCCGGTTTCATCTCCCTGACCGGAACGTCCAGTGCGAAGTCGTGCTTTCGGGCTACCGCTTTCATAAGGCGCATGTACCAGGTGCCAACACTGGCGGATCGCGACCACGGCACGATCGCCCCTTCCACAACCGAAAGGCTCTTGTTCGGGATGACCATGGCCGGGTCCAACTCCATCTTGACGCCCAGGCCGGTGCATTCTTTGCAGGCGCCGTGCGGGCTGTTGAAAGAGAAGTTGCGAGGCTCGAGTTCACCGAAGGATAGGCTGCAATAGACACAGGCGAAGTGCTCAGAGTACATTCGCTCTTCGCCCTTGTCCCCGCGTTTACTGCTCGTGATCTGCACCGTCATCACCCCGCTGCCGAGCCGGAGTGCCGTTTCGACAGAGTCGCTGACCCGCAGCCTGCGGCCATCGTCGTCATCACCTGACGCACCCTCGGCGACCAGGCGGTCAACGACGACCTCGATCGTGTGGCGTTTGTTCTTGTCGAGCGCGATCTCCTCTTCGAGCTCGCGCACAACGCCATCCACCCTGGCCCGCACGAACCCGGCCTTGCGAGCGTCCTCGAACACGCGCTGGTATTCGCCTTTGCGGTCCTGCACAACGGGTGCAAGCAGGATCATGCGCTTTCCCGCTGGAACCGTAAGGATGGAATCGACGATTTGCTGGACAGTCTGCCGGACAATTGCGCGTCCACAGTTAGGGCAATGCGGATGGCCGATGCGGGCATAGAGGAGGCGCAGGTAATCGTAGATCTCTGTCTGGGTAGCGACCGTTGAGCGGGGATTGCGGGAGGCGCCCTTCTGATCGATCGAGATCGCTGGAGAGAGACCGTCGATGTGGTCCACGTCCGGCTTCTCCATCAAACCCAGGAACTGGCGTGCGTAGGCGGATAGGGACTCGACGTACCGGCGCTGGCCTTCGGCGTAGATGGTATCGAATGCCAGAGAGGACTTCCCGGAGCCTGAAACTCCCGTGATGACGACGAGCTTATCCCTGGGGATCTCTACGTCGATGTTCTTCAGATTATGCTCGCGCGCTCCTCGCACGACGATGGA
Source organism: Dehalococcoidia bacterium (assembly GCA_039918655.1). Classification (GTDB taxonomy): domain Bacteria; phylum Chloroflexota; class Dehalococcoidia; order SM23-28-2; family RBG-16-64-32; genus DATKKM01. The sequence continues at coordinate 2,078 of JBDSHD010000193.1, forward strand.
ATCAAGGGACATTCTGACCTCTGTCTAAGGCCGCTTCGGGGCGAGCGGCTCAAATTGTTAGTTTATCGCGACGGCCCCGATGAAACGACTATCTATAGGGTCGGATCGCACGGCAGTATCGCCAACACTTATCTGGCGTAGTCGTGACCCCGGGATGTCAGTAGATCCGGTTCGCCGTGTGAAGAATCGGTGAAAACAGGAACGGGACGGCCAGCATCCGGGTAACGGTCTAGACACCACCAACCGTCTTACGAAACCAGAAGGTGTCTGCGAGGCTGTCGGCAACGTCGCCGAACTTCGCGCTAATAATCGGACATGAGGCAAACCCATGAGTCGACCATCTCAAGATTCTGACGAACTCTCCACAAAGAGAACGAGTCCCCTGGCCCTCTTGAGGCACATCGCCGTAATGGCAATGATCGCGGCGGCCGCGGGTGTCGGTCTTGCTGGGTTGGCGATCGACGCCAATTCATCCGCCTCAGCGGCGGGGGTCGGGGTTGTCGCGGCCCTGGGAGTTGTCGTTTTTGTCCTCCTGTCTGTAGCTGAGACCCGGTTCGAGCGAGAGCAGAACCGGATGCAGAACATGTGGATGGCGCGGAAGGCGGAACTGCAGGAGCTTGTCGGCAAGGACGAACTAACTCAGCTTCAGAACCGCCGGTTCTTCTACGAGCAGCTAC
>JBDSHD010000194.1:0-2756 GCA_039918655.1 Dehalococcoidia bacterium
CCGTCGCGCGCCGCTCAATCACGGAAGGAGTAGTACCAATGGCCAAGCACGCAACTTTCTGGAGGATGAAGGTGAAGCCCGGACAGGTCAACGCCCTCACTGCGTTGACCTGTCCGGCTGTAGAGGCGGAGATGAAGGCGCGGGGCTGGGAGATGGATATCACCGGCGTGAGCAAGAACAACCCGGACGAGGTCTGGGGCGCGGTGCTCTGGGACACCAGCGAGCGTTACTACGCCAACGCCGAAAGCCCCGAACAAAACGCCAGTTACGAGAAGATGCGAGCCCTCCTGGCTGAAGACCCCGAGTGGTTTGACTGCGACCTCCTGGCAGAGAATCGCGCTTAGTAGTCGGCCGGGCCTTGCTAGCCCTGGCCGTATCGCTCGGCGAGCCAGACCGTATTCGATAGCAGCATCGCGATCGTCATCGGGCCGACGCCGCCCGGCACCGGTGTGATGGCGGACGCCACCTTGCGCACACCCTCATAATCCACGTCACCGACCAGGCGCCGGCCGGACTTGCGCGACGGGTCGTCAACCCAGTTGTTGCCTACGTCGATGACGACGGCGCCCGGCTTCACCATGTCGGCAGTAATCGCTCCGGCAACACCCATGGCTGCGATCAGGATGTCCGCCTGACGCGTGAAGTCGCCAAAGTTGGGAGTGCCCGTGTGGCAGAGCGTGACTGTCGCGTTGGCCCGGTCGCTCTTCTGCATCAGGATGTTGGCGATTGGCTTGCCGACGATGTTGGAGCGGCCGCAGACCACGACGTGCTTGCCAGCCGGTGGATTGCCCGAACGGTGCAGCAGTTCGACGATGGCTGCCGGGGTCGCGGGCCACGGGCAAGGTTCGCCGCGCACCAGGTGACCAAGGTTCGTGGCAGTGACGCCGTCCGCGTCCTTCGACGGGTCAATCGCGCCCATCACCGCGGACTCGTTCATCTGTGGAGGAAGCGGCAACTGCACGAGGAGCCCATGAAATCGCGCGTCCGCGTTGAGGTCGAGGATATGGGACAAGAGGCGGTCCTGTGATGTGCTCTCCGGCAGGTGGAACATGTCGGAGTACAGTCCAGCCTGCTCGGCGGTATCGCCCTTCGAGCGTACGTAAGAGAGGGACGACGGGTTGTCTCCTACCAGCACCAACCCAAGCCCGGGAGTGATACCGCGCTCGTCCTTCAGCCTGTACGAGCGCGCAGCCACCTCCGCCCGCACTTCAGCGGCGATCGCCTTACCATCGATGTCGACAGCGGTCATGGGGTCATCATATTGGGCGGCCCCAGCACGTTCCACACATCCGCCGTCCGGAAGCGTCGCGAGCGCGGTTGGGGGTGGGCTAAGCTGAACACGTCGCCTCCCCTTTATCGGATCCCACTATGCAGTCAAACACCAAGAATCTGGAAGGAAACGTCCGGAAGTACTACATCTTCCACCTGTTCCTCAACCTTCAGTTGTGGTGGCCGATCTGGGTCATCTACCTGACCGAGGAGCGCGGCCTGAGCCTCGCCCAGGTGACACTGATCGATATCCCGTTCTGGCTCTGCATCATCTTCTTGCAGGTCCCCGGCGCGGCGCTGGCTGACCGCTTCGGGCGCAAGCCGATCCTCTTCCTGTCCGCAATCTTCTTCTCCATCGCCATCGTCTTCTTCGGACTGGCGAGCAGCTTCTGGCTGCTCCTGGTGTCCTACCTGATCTGGGGCGTCGGTTTCTCGATGCTCTGGGGCGTCGAATCCGCCTTCCTGTACGACTCGCTGAAAGCGCTGGGCCGGGAGAGCGAGTATCCGCGGATCTACGGACAGGGGTGGGCGATCGCGATGGCGGCACAAGTGGCGGGCACGCTGTTGGGCGCACCGCTCGCCGCCGCGACAAGCCTGCAGACGCCGATCATCCTCTCGGGGTTGATCTCAGCGTTCGCAGCCGTGACCGCCCTGTGGTTCGTTGAGCCCCTGGCCAAGCGGACTCATCACCTGAGCTATGGTGAGATCATCGGCGACAGCGCGCGGCTGGTGAAGCACCAGCCCGATGTCCGTTACGCCATTCTCTTCTTCGGGGTGCTGACCATTGGAAGCGTCGCCGTCGTGTTCTTCTTCCAGCCGTTCCTAGTTGATCACGATGTGAAGACGGCCGCCGTCGGCATCTGGCAGACGCCAATGCGTATCGCGGGCATCATTGCGGCGTTGGTGGCGCACCGCTTGATGACGAGCCTCGGAGAGAGACGCACCTTCTACCTGATGCCGGCATTGATTGTGGTGGGATACGTGATCCTCGCGACATGGGGCTCCATCTACGCGCAGATCGCCTTCCCGCTGATCAACTTCGCGGTGATCCTGTCGCAGCCGACAGTGACCGACTACCTCAACCGGCGCGTTCCCTCCGAGCAACGCGCGACGACGGTCTCCCTGACCAACCTCGTCCGCTCCGCCGTTCTCGTGCCCATCGCGCCACTACTGGGGCTGTTGGCAGTTGAGGTGTCGAAAGAGGCCGCCTATTGGGCCGGCGGGATCATAGTCGCGGTGCTTGCGATCCCGTTGTTCGCACTCTGGTGGCCGACTTTGGGGCGGACGCCCAGGCGCGAGTCCCTGGTGGATGCGGCGGCCGCCGGGGACTAGAGGCCGCCGATTTCCGTCGTGAAACCGAGCCGTTCCTCGCTGACCCACCAGAGATCGGTCACGTTTCCGCCATCCGTTACCTGGCGCATCTCAAGATCGTCCACGTCAACTATGTAGATGCCGGAGCCTGAGGGCAGGGTCATCGGGGTCGCGAA
>JBDSHD010000195.1:0-2775 GCA_039918655.1 Dehalococcoidia bacterium
AAGCATCCTCACACAACTCTACGACACCGATCTCGCCCCCGTAGGAACCGGCGCGAACACTTCCTCGCCGCCATTGAGTCCACTTGAGGTCCGGGCTCAGGACGCCGGTCCGGCGTACGACCGTGTACTTCGCTGGCTACCCAGCGGTGGCGTCTCTGAAGGCGGCGCCTTCGCGACCACGGCTGACGAGGTGAGTGGGCACCGATTGAGGTCGTACGTCCTGCTTGCCGGGCCGGAGGGGCGGGACGGGTACGTGCTGGCGTGGAGCTCCCTGGGGCAGCTCGACGCGTCAAGACAATTCTTGCGACTGCTTATGTTGGCTGTCGTCGCGGGAGGGACGGCCGCCGCCGCTACCGGAAGCTTCGTCGTGGCAGACCGCGCCTTGCGCCCGGTGGCGGTGATCACTCAGACAGCGAGAGCGATCGCAGCGTCGCGCGGGTTCGCCCGCCGCCTGGAGGACACGGGTGGAAGAGACGAGCTGGGACGCCTGGCCCTGACCTTCAACGAGATGTTGTCGAGTCTGGAAGAGGCCTACCGCCTGCAGCAGCGATTCGTCGCGGACGCAGCCCATGAGCTACGCGCGCCGTTGACGGCGATCCTGGGGAACCTGAACCTCTTATCCAGGGCGAGTGGTATGTCCGCGGAAGAACGCTCTGAAGCTCTGGAGTACGCCGATGCTGAAGCCAGGCGCCTGTCCCGTATAGTCAGCGAGCTTCTCACGCTGGCTAGAGCGGACGCAGGACAGAGACTTGAGAAGCGGCCGGTAGAACTGGACCGAGTTCTATTGGCCGCCTTGGCCGATATGAGGGCGGTGGCGCAAGGACGTCGGCTAGAAGTCGAGAATTTCGAGCCGGCGGTGGTTCAAGGTGACGCCGACCGCTTGAAGCAGTTGTTCGTGAATCTGATGGACAACGCTCTTAAGTACTCGCCGTCCGATGCTCTGGTGACCATTGAACTCCGAAACTCCTTCGGCGAGGCGATCCTTACCTTCCGGGATCATGGCATCGGCATATCCGCCGACGACCTGCCGCATATCTTTGAGCGCTTCTACCGCGCGGACCCGGCACGAAGCCGGGACCCAGGCGGCACAGGCCTCGGGCTCGCCATCGCCAAGTGGATCGTCGAAGAGCACGAGGGCGCTATCTCTATCGAGAGCTCAACCGGGCTCGGCACCACAGTAACCGTTCGACTGCCGCTCGTTGAGTCTCCTGACCTCGAGCTCCAGACAGCCACGTAGCCCTCCACGCGAAGACCGGCCGGCAACTTTTCAGCGATAGTTCAGTAGCCGTTCAGTCTGCTTTCAGGTACACGATTCACGATGGAGTGTGGAAGGAGGCGGACATGGATAAACGCAGACGCCGAATCTCAGAAGTTCCGCCCATCGATACTGTGCCAGTGCAGACCTCCGGTCTCCGACTACGCGCCACGCTTCCCATATCCAGCATTGGGGGTGGCGGGACTCTCGCGGTCGAGCGGGCCCTGATGGGAGTGTCCGGGGTCCTGCGCGCCTACGCCAATACCGCGGTTGAAATGGCCTACGTCGAGTATGACCGGACAAAGACGACGCAGCACGAACTCGAAAGAGCGATCAATTCGGTCGGTGGCCGGACTTCCCACCCGCCTGGTGACGTGCGATGAAGCGATCTTCGAAGCTGGTACTTCACAAAGACCATCAGGACCTGGAGGAGGCCGAGTTCCTGGGAACCACCTGGGAGGAGATTCGCGGCCGGCTCAGGCGAACGTGCATCGCAATCAGGCGCAACCAATGCGAGTTGGAGGCTATGCGCCAAATGTCTCACCTGAAGGCCGAAATCAGGCTGCTGGAACAACATCACATTATAGCGAGGCTGGAGGAGCTCAGCCTGACTGAGCCCGATGCTGGCATGAGGAAAGCGGCCGGCGAACTTTTGGAGCTACTTGAGTCCCGGCCGTCAGCTGAACCCAGGGGTCCGATGCGTCCATTGGCTGGGACAACTGTCCCGGAAAGAAGGACCGCTCCATGCTGAGGATGAAATGTTGCCCCCGATGCGTTGGCGACATGATCCACGAGAACACGCTGGACGGCGGGGAGTGGGCCTGCATCCAATGCGGGAACAGGCTCAGCGCACGTGCAACGCTGGCTTCGCCCTGCAGCGACCGCGAACTTCGTTTCGATCGGGCCGTTGACCGCGATCTCAGCCGGATGCCGGGGGCGACCCAGCAAGCGGAGCTGGCAGCGAGGTAATCGAGATGAATTCCCTAATCGATCACGTGATCCGAGTGGCGAGCTGGTCATGCGTGTTCCTGCTGGCTGCGATTGCCGGCTGGCTGTTTGGCGGCGGCGGCATCGCCAGCGGTGACCATCAACTACTGTCGATCGCCACGTCTGTGGTCGCAGGACTGGCGGTCATGACGGCCGTAGTGCCTGCCCGAAATCCCAACGGCCGCCCCTCCCTAGGCACCGGGGACAGAGCCCCGATCAACGTCCCACCGATCGGCTCTGTCCCCGGTTATGCGCATGAGCCCAGCCATGTCCACATACCACGGCGGGGACTCCGAGAGTGAGTTGGCGGTGAGGCACGCTGACGGGGTGATGGAGGTCCCCCGATGAACGAGCAACGAGCGCGGGCACTGGCGGTGGATACTCCGGTGGCCAGGCCAGTGCCACCCCGCCGATTACTCACGCGCCGGACATTCGTGCTCGGGGGCTTTTGGTCCTCACTCTTCCTCACGACCGTCGGTGTTCTCGGTGCGCCGCTGGACTTGATCTGGCCGAGGAACCTGGGAGCTTTCGGC
>JBDSHD010000196.1:0-4888 GCA_039918655.1 Dehalococcoidia bacterium
ACGCCTACACCCACGCCTACGCCGACGCCCACACCAACACCAACACCGACGCCCACACCCACACCGACGCCCACACCCACGCCAACGCCCACGCCCACGCCGACGCCTACTCCCACTCCGACGCCCACTCCCACGCCGACACCCACGCCTACGCCGACTCCCACGCCGGTCGGCGGTGAAGGATGCACTCCGGGCTTCTGGAAGCAAGAGCAACACTTCCAGTACTGGACCGGTTACGCGCCGAACCAGTCGTTCCTCAACGCCTTCGGTGAGGACGCCTTCCCTGGTCTGACTCTCCTTGACGTCCTTCAGGACGGTGGCGGTAGCCTTGATGCGCTTGGCCGGCACATTGTGGCGGCCCTGCTCAACTCCACCAACCCGGAGGTGGACTACGCGTACACTCAGGCACAGGTGATCCAGATGTTCCAGGCCGTCTACCCTGGCACGAACGCTCAGTACGAAGCGCTGAAAAACACCCTGGCGAGGGAGAACGAGCGCGGATGCGATCCAAAGGCCGCCCCCACCCCAGTCGCCGCCGCGGCCATACAGGCTCCGAGTGCTCTGCCCAGTGCAGGTGGTCCGGGGCCCAGCTCAAGTTCAGGGGGCCTGACATTGGCCGTCATTGGCCTCGTTGCAGCGGCTGGCGGTGCCTGGTGGGCGTTGCGACCGGAAGCCTCCCGGCGTTCTTGACATCAACCGGCCCCTGCGTCAGTCTGGCGAACGATAGCTTCGATCCATGCGCCAGACCATCCTCCTCGCCCTGATAATTGTCGCGTTCGTCCTCAATTCAGGGACCGCTCGTGCGGAGGGCAGCGTCCGGATTAGCCTCGACAACTCGGGAGGTCCGTTGACCGGGGGGAGCGGATCCGCGACGGCACCATCAAGTGTCGACGATTCCGGCAACCTGGTCGCGTTTGAATCGATTGCCGCGGCGTCCGGCATTGACACCAATAGCACAGCCGATGTCTTTGTCCGGCTCCTGGATGAGGGCGCGAACGAACTCATAAGCGGCACTGATGAGGGAAAGCCAGGCAACAATTCGAGCACCAACCCTTCGGTCAGTGGAGACGGTAGATTTGTCTCTTTCCAGTCGCTTGCAAGCGATCTCATCGAAGGCGACACGAATAGCGTGCCGGACATTTTCATTCGAGACCGCGAGACGGACCTCACGGGCCGGATAAGCGCAGTCGAGGGTGAGCCGAACGGCGCAAGCTCGGCGCCATCGATGAGCCGGGATGGTCAGGTGGCCGCCTTTTGCTCAACGGCATCAAACCTCACGGCAGGTGACGATAACGGCGCGTCAGACCTGTTTCTCGCACAGACGAGCGCGGTCCAAATCGTCCGCATTACACCCACCGATGATCCCATAGGCGGGTGTGTCCGAACCGCCATTAATGACGATGGCAGCGTCGTGGTCTTCAGCTCCGTCGCCGACGCCGGTGACGGTCGTCAGATAGGGCATGTCTACCAACATGATGTGGCCAGCGGCGAAACGATCCGCGTGAGTTCCGCCGAAGGATCAGACGGGAACGGCGGCAGCGGGCTGCTTAGTCTGTCGCTCAGCGCCGACGGAACCGTAGCAGCTTTCGACTCAGCGGCGACCAACCTTGCGGATGGTGACGGCAACGGCGCCTCCGATGTCTTCGTCTGGGAATCAGACGGCGGATCGATCTCGCGAGTGAGCCAGACCAAAGACGGTGTTGAGGGCAACGCTGATAGCGGCACGCTTGGCGTCGCTATCAGCGGCGACGGAAACTGGGTCGTATTCGCGTCCCAGGCAGACAACCTCCTCCCTGGAGATGTGAACGCCGCCGCGGACATCTTTCGCCATGACCGAACCTCCGGAATGCTGACGTTAGTTAGCGCGGACGTGGCCGACCGGGCGGCTAATGGACCCAGCTACTCGCCAGCCGTGAGCAATGACGGTAACACTGTGGTATTCGCATCGCTTGCCTCCAACATTGCGTTCGGCGACCGGAACAAGAATCCGGATGTGTTTCTCCGCTCTGGCAACTTTCCGGAGACGGCCGGATCAGGGGAAGCGCCCTCCCCGACCGCAACGGCCGGCCAGATATTCGACATCACGCCGCCGGGTGACAGCGGGATCCCCACCCCGGTGCTTATCGGCCTTGGGGCGGCTGCAGGCCTGGCGGCGCTGGCAGGCAGCTGGTATCTGCTGGGCCGGCGCCCGCAGGCTTAGTTACTCCAGGATTTCAATGCGAGCGATCACCCCGAAGGGCGGACAGTCGTCCACATCTTCAACGCCACATCCGACGCTGAGGAATGAGACCTTGTAGATCCCCGGCGGCACCTGGTCACCGTCCTTGCCGGTCTGATCCCATATCTCTTCGTACACAACGGTGCCTTGTGGCGCTATAACTTCTGTCCCCTCCGTCTGCGCGAAAGTCTTGCCCTCAGAAGATCTAAACACTTCGCTGGAGCCGTCCTCTGGCTCAACTACCATCTCGTATCGTTTCGTCGAAGTGTAGAACAACGTGGTGTCTTCTTCGGTGCAGTTGATCAATCTCATCTGGGCCTTCACCTCGGCGCCAGCCGTGAACTGCCCGCCCTGGCTGAACTCCCCCTCTTGCTCGAAATCGACTTTGCTGACCAGCCCGATCTGCTCCTCGGAAACGGTGCATTCCTCGGGGCCGCCAGGACTGCCGGCTGGCGTTTCTACGGGGCTGGCCTGGCTATCGTTGGTGACGGTGGGCGATGCGCCGGGGGCCCCATCGTCATCGCCCCCACAACTCACCGCGGCCAACGCCAACCCGAGGACTACCACAATGATGGCGGTCCTTCCTGCTTCAGTAATCGATAGAACTGTCATCTTCTCTCCTCCCGGGCCGAAGGGCTGGCGCTCATCGTGAAGATACTACCAGTCGCGCTTGATCCGGCGCCAACCACGACTACAAAAACCCTTCACACTTACAGCAACTCACCGGTTTATGTATTGACGAGCGCTCGTTATGTCCGATAGTCTTGTGTCACGTCCCTAGAAAAGGGTGACCTGGGAGGGTTTCATGTTGCGGTTAAGTGCGATACTTGGAATTGCCGGCGTTCTGCTGCTGGCTGGCATGGCTGTTTTCCAGCCGTCAAATACCAAAGCAGGCACCACGGAAGTAGACCTGCTCGCCGTTGACCTTGTCAGCGACGCTAGTAACACCGCCTCAACCATTGGGCCAGTCGACACCTGCCTCAACCTCACCCAGGGTCAAATCGTCACCATCGATACTGTCATTCAGGGCATCCCCTCGACACTCAGCAGCGGCGTCTCCTACGACCTCACCTACAATCCCACCGTTCTCAGCATCACCGCCTTCGCCGGGAACATCAAGTACGGCGCCGCTGCCTTCACCTCCTTCTCCGACCCCGTACCGGACACCGACGGTAACCATCGGGCTGAGATCGCCCTCTTCGCTAACTACGTCACGGGCACTGGCACTGTCGCCCGCTACACCGTCGAGGCTAAGGCCAACGGCACCAGCACCATGGCACTCGACGACCTTATCGAGGGCGACGGACTCCCGAACGTCCTCGACGCCAGTGGTGCCCCGTACCCGATAACTGCGCTCCAGGGCGCGGAGATCCGCGTCGGTGGTGCAGCCTGCCCAACAGCAGAGACGCCAACACCCACTCCCACGCCTACGCCAACACCAACACCCACACCCACGCCCACGCCCACGCCTACGCCTACGCCTACACCAAGCCCATCGCCGACGCCCAGCCCGAGCCCATCACCAACGCCGATTGCGGGACCTGATGCGTCTGTAATCCTGACGAAGGACGAGATCATCGGGGACAACGTGCCGGTTGGTGATCAAGTCGCGGTAGGGGTGGGTGAGGTCCGGGAGGTTACTGTCCAGACCTTCGGACCTGCGACCACCGACTTGACTCTTTCACTGTTCGGGCCGTCCGCCTGCAACCCGACCTGGGAAAACCCCTTGGACAGCAACCCCGCGATCTTCCCGCCGAACCAGTTCTCTGTCGTACAGATCTCCGATATTGGGGCTGCGACCACGATCGCAGAATACAGCGTCAACTGCTCCGTCCCAGGCACGTTCCCCATCCAGATCGTGGCGAACGTCACGATCTCCGCCCAGGATCCGAATCCGGTTAACAACCAGGACGAGAACGTCGTTCAGCTGATAGCCGAATGTGACCCCGACGATGACGGGGTGTGCTCACCTACGGACAACTGTCCTTACGTTGCAAATCCGGCACAGACCGATACAGATAATGACGGGCTCGGCGACGCCTGCGATGACGACGATGACAACGACGGTGTGCCAGATTCCAGCGACCAGTGCCCGAGAGTTAGCGAAGACACAGACGGCGTGCAGGACGCCGACGGGTGTCCCGACTCAGATGTCGGCGTCACTGCCGAAAAGGAAGAGACACTTCTGCTCGTCGTCAGCCAGCCGTCGGATCACACGGTGCAGGTCACTGTCACCAACGGGAACTACCCCGCGGACGTCCGTGTCGTTCTCCTGGCGGTATCCAGGATCGGTGGCTGCGAGGTTCGATTCCTGCCGATCGCGGGCGACCAGTACTTCGAGTTCACAACGGACGAAGACAACAATGGTCAGAACGACACACTGTTCTCGCACCTTGAGTTCGTGTTGACCAGCATGACCGCCAATGAGGTCTCCGTCTTCATCCGCGACTACCAGATCATCTGCTACCAGGGTGGCGTGTTCGTGGACGGGTTCGAGATCCAGATCGACGTACTTCCGCTGCTTCCCGTAGTTGAAGAGAACCTGGGCGACGACCCCCAGGTGCCCCCAGACAGTCCCTCGAACAACGTGCACAAGAACTTCCCCGACGTTATCGTCGGGGGCACACCCACGCCGACGCCCACGCCTACTCCCACGCCCACGCCGACTCC
>JBDSHD010000197.1:0-4379 GCA_039918655.1 Dehalococcoidia bacterium
CCCGCCTTCGCGGGAATGACGGAAAGAGACGCGGGAATGACCGGAGCAAGCGACGGAATGACGGGGGTGGGCGCGGGAATGATGGTGGGGACCGGTTGCGGGAGAAGTGCGGGGTGTTCGGGGTTTACGCGCCGGGGACGGACGTGGCGCGGGTCACTTTCTACGGTATTTACGCCCTGCAGCACCGCGGCCAGGAGAGCGCCGGCATCGCGACGTCCGACGGAACGAGCTTGCACATCCGCACCGGCATGGGGCTGGTGTCGCAGGTGTTCGACGAGATGGACCTGGGCTACCTGCCGGGGCACGTGGCGATCGGCCACACTCGCTACTCCACGACGGGGTCAAGCAAGCACGAGAACGCGCAGCCGGTGCGCGCCGAGGGGCCGAACGGGCCGATCGCGCTGGCGCACAACGGTAACCTGATCAACGCCGAGGGGCTGCACGACGACCTCGAGGATAACGGCGCGGAATTCAACGGCTCGTCCGATACGGAAGTCGCGGCGCAACTGCTGGCGACGGCGCCCGGCGACACATGGCTGGAGCGAGCGGCGAACTCGATGCGGGCGATGGTAGGCGCGTACTGCTTCCTGGCCGTGACGACGGACTCGCTGATCGCGATGCGTGACCCGTACGGGATGCGGCCGCTGTGCATTGGCAAGCTGAATGGGTCCGGCTGGGTAATCGCCTCTGAGACGTGCGCGCTGGACCACCTGGGCGCGGAGTTCGTGCGCGAGGTGGAGCCGGGCGAGGTGGTGGTGGTGGACGCTGACGGGCTGCACTCGGAGCAGGCGGTGCCGAAGCAGCGGGACGCACTGTGCGTGTTCGAATACATCTACTTCGCACGGCCGGACAGCACGATCCGCGGCAAGCTGCTGCACCCGATGCGGATGAACATGGGACGGGAACTGGCGCGACAGGCGCCGGTGGACGCGGACCTCGTGATCGGCGTGCCGGACTCGGCGACGGCGGCGGCGATCGGTTACGCGAACGAGTCGGGGATCCCTTACGCGGAGGGGCTGGTGAAGAACCGCTACGTGGGCCGGACGTTCATCAAGCCGGACCAGCGGCTGCGGGAGCAGGGTGTCCGGCTGAAGTTCAACCCCCTGAAACAGGTGATCGAGGGCAAGCGGCTGATCGTTGTGGACGACTCGATCGTCCGCGGCACGACGACGCCCAAGGTCGTGGAAATGCTCCGGAAGGCGGGCGCGGCGGAGATCCACATGCGAGTGTGCGCGCCGCCAATCAAGCACCCCTGCCACTTCGGCATCGACATGGCGACGCAGTGGGAGCTGATCGCGTCGCAGCAAGAGATAGAGGATATCCGGCGCCACATCGGCGCAGACAGCCTGCACTACCTGACCATCGACGGGCTGATGACGGCGGTCGAGCAACCGAAGTCGACGTTCTGCACGGCGTGCTTCACGGGCGAGTACCCGATGCCGGTGCAGCTGGAGTTCGACAAGCTCGTGTTCGAGCGGCCGGGCCGGGGCGGCAAGAAGGTGCCCGTCGGCGCGGCGTACGACTGGGAAGTCGACCACCGGTAGGCCGGCGCTGCGACCCTTCCTTTTGTGACGCGTCGCATGTTCTGTTGACTCCTCGTGCGGTGTATTATGTCGGCGGTTAACCAAGTTCACTGAGGAGGAGTCACATGGTACAGGCCCTTGTAAGCAACGCAGGTTCCAATGTTTCCGATGAGGCAGTCGCAGCGTTCGCGGCGAGCCTGAACGGAGCGGTGATGACGCCCGGCGACCCCGGCTACGAGGAGACGCGGCACGTCTTCAACGGGATGATCGACCGGCGGCCAGGGCTGATCGCCCAGCCCGCGGATACGAGCGGCGTGCAGAAGGCGGTGAAGTTCGCCCGCGAGCACGACCTTCTGGTGTCGGTGAACTGCGGCGGTCACTCCGTGCAGGGCTACGGCGTGTGCGAAGGCGGGTTGATGATCGACATGGGGAAGATGAAGGCGATCAAGGTCGACCCGGCGGCCCAGACGGCTAACGCCGAGGGCGGTGTGAACTGGGGCGAGTTCGACGCAGCGACGCAGGAGCACGGTCTGGCAGTGACGGGCGGCCGCAACCCGACGACGGGCATCGCCGGACTGACGCTGGGCAGCGGATCGGGATGGCTAGAGCGGAAGCTGGGCTACACCGTGGACAACTTGCTCGGCTGCGAGGTGGTGCTGGCTAACGGCGACGTGGTGCAGGCGAGCGAGAACGAGAATCAAGATCTGTTCTGGGGCTTGCGTGGCGGCGGCGGGAACTTTGGCATCGTCACAAAGTTCACATTCAGACTGCACAAGATCGGGCCAATCATCTACGGCGGGCAACTGGCGTTCCCCCGGATCCCGGCGTCACTCAAGGCGTATCGCGACTTCATGGAGTCGGCGCCCGACGACGTTGGCGGTGCAGCAGCGCTGATCACGGCGCCGCACGAGGAGTTCGTGCCGCCACCGGTGCGGGGGATGCCCGTGATGGGTTTTGTGATCTGCTACACCGGCGAACCGGAGGCCGGACCGGAAGCGATCAAGCCACTACTGGACCTGGGACCGGCGATCAACATGTGTGAGCCGATGCCCTACGTTGCGCTGCAGGCGATGCTGGAGCCCGGCCAGCCGCCAGGGGTGAGGAATTACTGGAAGGCCGACTTCTACCCGGAACTGCCTGACGAGGCGATCGGCGCCCTGATGGAGGCAGCCGCCAGTCCACCTTCGCCGTTGACGGCGGTCCTGGTCCAACCAAGCGGCGGCGCCGTGCACCGCGTACCCGAGGACTCGACAGCGATGGGCTGGCGCACGGCGAAGTGGGCGCTGCACGTGTTGAGCGTGTGGGAGGACCCGGCGGACGACGAGAAGAACATCGCCTGGACGCGCAACATCGCGGAGAAGATGAAGCCCTGGGCACAGGAGGCGGCGTACCTGAACTACCTGATGGACGAGGGTCAGGAACGCGTCGAAGCGAGCTTCGGGAAGAGCTACGACCGCATCGTGGCCCTGAAGAACAAGTACGATCCAACGAACTTCTTCCGGCTGAACCAGAATATTAAGCCGACGGTGTGACGGGGCGTTGTGACGCGGCAGACGCCGGCCGATTGGTCGTGTAGCATCACGGCTGTAAGGCCATGACGCAGCAGCCGCGAGTCCCCCAGGCGTACGCAGAGGCGGGCGTTGATGTTGACGCCGCCGAGAAGCTTGTCGGGCGGTTTGCAGAGTTAGCGCGGAGCGCGCGCCGGCCGGAAGTGCTGGCGGACATCGGGCCGTTTGCGGGGCTGTTCAAGCTCGGTTCGTACCGCGAGCCGGTGCTGGTCGCTAGCACGGACAGCGTTGGGACGAAGGTGAAGATCGCGGGGCTGCTGGATCGCTTTGACAGCGTGGGCCACGACCTGGTGAACCACTGCGTGAACGACATCCTGACGAACGGCGCGGAGCCGCTGTTCTTCCTGGACTATATCGGGAACACCGGGCTGACGGACGACGCCAAGGCTGACCTTGTGCGTGGGTGCGTGGAGGCGTGCAGGTCGGCCGGATGCGCGCTTCTCGGCGGCGAAACGGCTGACATGCCGGGGACGTACGCGGTGGGCGACTTCGATCTGGTGGGATTCATCGTGGGCGTGGTGGAGAGCGATGAGGTGATCGATGGGTCGGCGATCCGGGAGGGTGACGCGCTGATCGGGTTGCCCTCGAGCGGGATGCATACGAACGGCTACTCGCTGGTGCGGAAGCTGTTCCGGGTTGGGATTGACGAGGATCCAGCCGCTGAGCGGGAACGGTTGAACGCGAACCATGCCGGTCTGGAGGGAACGCTGGGCGATGCGTTGCTGGCGCCGCACCGGCCTTACCTCGATGACGTGAGGCGGGCGCGACAGGCAGCGAAAGTCCGAGGTGTCGCGCACATCACGGGCGGAGGCATCCCGGGGAACATGCCGCGGATCATGCCAGATGGGCTTGGGGCGCGCATCGACCGCGCATCCTGGCGGGTGCCGGCGTTGTTCCGGCTGATACAGGATACGGGTGGGATCGAGACCGAGGAGATGTACCGGACGTTCAACATGGGCCTGGGTATCGTGCTGGCGGTGGCGCCGGACGATGCAGGCACCGTGCTGAAGGCGCTTCCGGAGGCGTGGGCGTGCGGGGAAGTGATTACAGACCAAGGAGTGACCTGGAGGTGAGCATGTCGACTTATCGCATCTACTACGTTGAGCGAGAGTTCAAGGGCCTCGACGGTGGCAATCTTCTCGAACGGATATACGGCAGCGCCGGTGGTGGCTTCGAAACGAGCGAGGTCACCGAGACGGACTGGGAAGAGACGTACGATGGACGTGACGCGGGCACGGCTCTGGCGGCGTTTATTCGTGACCACACTCAGGGCCAGGATGCGGTCCGC
>JBDSHD010000198.1:0-3272 GCA_039918655.1 Dehalococcoidia bacterium
CGAGGTAGCCCTGCTGGCGATGCAGCTCCAGCATCCACGTGATGAGGGCTCGCTGCAGCCGTGCGGCGTCGCCACGCAGGATGTAGAAGCGCGAGCCCGCCACCTTCGCGCCGCGCTCGAAGTCGATGATCCCAAGGGACTCGCCTATTTCCCAGTGCGGCTTTGCCGTGAAGTCCAGAGATGCGGGTTCTCCGGACTGGCGGACTACGACATTGCCGGACCCGTCCGGTCCCTCCGGGGCGCTCTCGTCCGGGAGGTTCGGGATTTCGAGCAGGGCCGAGCGGAGGTCCGTCGCCAGTTCGTCGAGGCGGCTTTCCATCTCGACAAGCTGTTCGCCGATGTAGCTTGAGCGGGCGACGAGGTCCGACCGCCGGTGCTCGGCGTGCTTTGCTTCCTTCGAATCGGCCTGCTTCATCTCCCGACCGAGCTGGCCGATCTCCTTCGAGAGGTCGTTCTTCTCGGCCCGCTGGGCCTCGACGGTAGCCAGCAGAGCGCGATGCTCTGTATCGAGAGCGATCACTCGGTCAAGCGGCGCCTCAGTGTGCCGCAACTCAAGCGCGCGGCGAATGTACTCGGGACTCTCGCGGATAACCTGAAGACTGAGCATGCGTATAGGGTCAAGCGTCAGGAGTTAGGGGTCAAGAAGGAGCGCCGGAAACGGTCCTGATGGCGGCCAGAGCCAGTTGCTGCACATCCTCCAGTATCTGCACGGCAACGCCGCAACCGGCCACATCCAGAGGAAGGTTCTCCTGAAGTTCCGCAGCACTAATCCATCTCAGGGTTGGGTCCTCGACTCGGTCGTGCCCAACTCCGTCCGTAGGGACCACGAAATAGATTAGGTCGATGTGCTTGTGTGGCTCACCGGGGCCCGGAATGTCTTCGATGAGGATCGTGTAAGGCGCCGGGATCTGATCCGGATAGGGAAAGGAGTGCGTGGGTGAGGTGACTACCACCTCGCAAATCAATCCCGTCTCCTCGCGCACCTCTCGCAGCACTGCTTCCACGGGTTCCTCGTTCTCCTCAATGTGCCCGCCGGGCGGCATCCACTGCTGGAGACGTTTGTGCCAGTGGAGTAGCGTCGCATCGCCCCGAATGACAAAGGCCGTCGCCGTGAAGTGCTTGTTCATCCGAAGAGCGCCAGGTCGAACTCGCTGTAGTCCTCGATGACGGAGTCCGCTTCATCGATTGGATCGAGAGCGGTAGACGAGGCTCGAACCTGGATTGCATACATGCCAGCCGCCTTGGCGGAGCGGATGCCCGTGTGGGTGTCCTCGACGGCGACGCAAATGACCGGGTCCACGCCCAGGTTTTCGGCGGCGCGCAGGTAGAGGTCCGGCGCGGGCTTCGCGTTCTCGACCTCCGACGCGCTCACTGTCGTCAGGAATTGCCCCTCGAGACCGAGTCCAACCAGTGTGGCGTCAACCCAGTTCCGCAAGGACGCTGACGCCAGCCCGGCTGGTATTCCCCGCCTCTTGAGTTCGGTGATCAGATCACGAACGCCGGGCAGAGGTTGAATCGGTTCTCGCATCAGATACAACACGGCCTCATCGTACCGCCGGTAGAAGTCCTCCGGCGGCTCGGTGATGTTGAAACGATTCAGCACCCACTCCCACGCCGCTTCGACCGAATTGCCGATGATCTGTGTGTACTCCTCGGGCGTGACCACGTGCCCGCGCGGCTTCAAGACGACGTTAAACGCCTCGTGGTAGAGGGGCTCCCCGTCCCAGAGGACACCGTCGAGGTCGAAGATGATCGCCTTGTACGGACGCGTCATTGGCGCTCGCGTAAGGCGGGGAACAGGATCACTTCGCGGATCGATGAGACGCCGGTCAGCGCCATCACGAGCCGGTCGATACCGACACCAAGGCCGCCAGTGGGGGGCATGCCGTGCTCCAACGCCACCAAGAAGTCCTCGTCGACGACCTCTGCCTCGTCATCGCCCGCGGCGCGGAGGCGGGCCTGCTCGACGAAGCGTTCGCGCTGGTCGATCGGGTCATTGAGTTCGGTATAGGCGTTGCCGGCCTCGCGCCCGCAGATGAAGAATTCGAATCGCTCGACAAGGTGGTCGGCGCCGGGCTTGCGCTTCGCGAGTGGCGACAACTCTATCGGATAGTCGATGAGGAAGGTGGGTTGGATGAGGTGAGGCTCCACATGGGCCGTGACCAACTCGTCTATCAGTTTGCCTCGGCCCCACGCCGGCTCCACGTGCACTCCCGACTCGTGCGTGGCCTGGGCGAGCGACTGCACATCCTTGTACGACTCGACGTCGACGCCGCAGCGCTCCTTGATCGCGTCTACGAGCGGGACACGGGGCCAGGGCGGCGTGAAGTCGATGATATCGTCCCCGTTCTGGACGTGGGGCGTGCCCAGGATGTCGTTGGCGATTCCGAACACCATCTCCTCCACCATCTCCATGATCCGGTTATAGTCCGCGTACGCCTCGTACGACTCGAGCATCGTGAATTCCGGGTTGTACTTGGTGGAGACACCTTCGTTGCGGAAGATCCGCCCGATCTCGTACACGCGATCGAAGCCGCCGATAACGAGGCGCTTGAGGTAGAGCTCCAGCGAGATTCGCAGGTGGAAGTCGCGGTCCAGCGCGTTGTGATGTGTCGTGAACGGCCGGGCCGCGGCGCCGCCCGCCACGCCCTGGAGCACTGGAGTCTCGACCTCCAGGTAGCCACGGGTGTCCAGGAACCGGCGGATACCGGCGATTACTCCGGATCGGATTTCAAAAACGCGGCGGGCGTCCGGGTTGGCGAGGAGGTCAAGGTAGCGTGGGCGGTAGCGCGCCTCGACATCCTGGAGACCGTGCCACTTCTCCGGAGGCGGGCGCAGTGACTTGGCGAGGACAGTGTATTCGCTGACTTCGACGGTCGGTTCACCAGTCTTCGTTCGGAAGATGTGCCCGGTCACGCCGAGAAAATCGCCCATGTCGATGTCCTTGAGCATCGCGTAAGGTTCGGCGCCGACGTTCTCCTTCTTGAGGTAGGCCTGTATTCGCCCGCTGCCGTCGCGCAGATCCAGGAACGAAGCTTTGCCCATTCCCCGCATCGCGCCGACGCGCCCGGCCACGGTCACGTTGGGCCCATGGCCCTCATCGGGGGTTAGATGCACGGCCTCGGCATTGGTGTGGGTGCGACCGAAGCGGGGCGGGTAGGGATCGATTCCGGCAGCGCGCAGCCGTTCGAGTTTTTCCTTGCGTTGGGCTATGAGATCTTCTTCAGACATCGCGGGAAGTGAAAAGTCGGGGCCATAACCCCGCCTGATTG
>JBDSHD010000199.1:0-3347 GCA_039918655.1 Dehalococcoidia bacterium
GTATATTTGCGGCCAGAGGTGGTCTACGGCCACCGGGATGTGCGTGTCAGAAATGAGTCCGATGCGCATGGGCACAGCGTGTCCCCGAACTCCGTGGTGGTCAAGCGTGGGATGAACAGGCCGTCACGGAGTAACATAGCGGCGATATGGCTTACGACGTAATCATCGCAGGTGGAGGGCCAGCCGGGAGCACAACCGGACGGTTGTTGGCCGAGCGGGGCGCCAGAGTCCTCCTGCTCGACAAGCAGGCCTTCCCAAGAGACAAGCCTTGCGGTGGTGGCGTAACTCTGCGAGCGGCTTCGGCGCAGGGCGCCGACCTATCGAAGGTCGTTGAGCGAACCGTGTACGGGGCCCGATTTTCGCTTCGATTGGGGCCGGAATTCGATCGCCGGTTCACCCAGCCCCTGAGCTACATGACGCAGCGCCTGCGATTGGATTCTCATCTACTAGAGCAGGCAGCCGGGGCTGGCGTGGAGGTGCACGAACAGGAGGCGGTCCGGGCTGTGGATGCATCCTCTTCTGGAGTACAGGTCCTAACGTCCAGAGACAGTCATTCCGCCCAAATCTTAATCGGCGCGGATGGGGCTAACGGCATTACCGGACGGCTTCTCGGACTGAGGCGAGAGTACGAAGAAGCCGTGGCGTTTGAAGGAAACATCCCCTGGACTTCGGCAGTCAGCAGGGACTGGGAGGATCTTGTAGCACTGGACCTTGGCGGGCTCGCGGGCGGGTATGGCTGGGTCTTCCCAAAGGGCGAGCACCTTAACGTCGGCGTAGGAGCCTGGAAGTACGCAAGTTTCACGCTACGGCCCAAGCTAGTCGCCCTCGCGCGCAGGTACGGATTCGATGAGGCGAAGCTGGAAAACCTGCGCGGTCATCACTTGCCGGTACGCATGGCCGGCTCACCTATCGCTCGCGGGCCCGTTGCCGTGGTCGGAGACGCCGCCGGACTCATTGACCCGCTCACTGGCGAAGGCATTCACATGGCGTTCGCGAGCGGGCGACTGGCGGCGGAGGCGGCCCTAAAGGTCTTGGGGGGCGCCGCAACGGGGATGGAGACATACCAGCGCGAGGTCGATACCGGCCTCCAACCCGAACTCACTGTCTCACGTCAGCTGCAGGAGATCTTCAACTTCGCGCCGCCACCGTTTCTCACCCTCATGAGGCGCAACCGCCGTTTCTGGCTCTTTTTCTGTTATTTGATCCGCGGTGACCTGACGTACCTGGATTTTGTCCGCATGATTGGACCGATGCGGGTTGCCGTCACCTTCTTTTCCGGCGTGTCACAGCGGAAACGTCAGGGCAAGGTCTCGGCGGGCTTGCGAGCGATCACCACTTCCTCGTGAGAACGTCATTATCATTCCTCCTGATCGCGCTCGGGTCGCTCATCATGGCCTGCGCAGACGATGACTACGCTCAGAGCCCAGCATCAAGTACGCCGACGCCAGTGGCGAGTGGGGGCTTTCTGACCGTCTTGTTCGAGGGGGCCAGCGGCCAGAAAGAACTGATCGTGGAGTTAGCGGACAGCCCTGAAGAACGACATATGGGACTGAGAAATCGCCAGTCAATGGACGCCAACCGTGGGATGCTTTTCGCCTGGCCGAAGGATTCAACAAGCGCCTTCGGCATGCCGGAGACTTACATCCCGCTAACAATCGCGTTCATCCAGGAGGACGGGACGATCGTACACCTCGATGACATGGAGCCTCTGACAACCAATCCTCATCGCTCCCCTGAGCCGTACCGGTACGCGGTGGAGACGAATCAGGGCTGGTTCGCCTCGAATGGCATCGGAGTTGGCGATATCGCGGCCGTCCCGAAGGACGCGGCCGCTGAGGCGCGTTAGTCTCGTTGACCCCCGTGCGAGACGCCTCTTACACTCAGGACGAGACCCCGAAACAGCCCCGGCCCGGCGGCACCTCATCCATTAGCAAGGCGGCATCGACTGAAACCATGAGCGTTAATACCCAGATTTTTGGCGGAAACCCATTTTATGAACGGACTGTCCTGAGCAACGGCCTCCGAGTTATCTCGTCCTCGATGCCTCACACCCATTCCGTCTCCCTGACGCTGTACGTCGGAGCCGGCTCCCGCTACGAGAAAGACGCAGACGCCGGCGTCTCGCACTTTGTTGAGCACATGCTATTTAAAGGCACCGAGAAGCGTCCGACTGCGAAGGAGATTGCTGAAGCCGTTGATGGTGTAGGCGGGATGATGAACGGGGCGACCGACCGCGAGTATACGGTCTATTACATCAAGGTGGCTCGCCCTCACATGGAGCTGGCTCTCGACGTGCTGTTCGAACTCGTCCGCCGGCCGCTCATTAGTGCTTCCGAGATGGAGAAGGAACGGGGCGTGGTCGTCGAGGAGCTAGCGATGGTCGCTGATTCGCCGGCGCAAATGGCAGATCTTCTCCTTGATTCTCTACTCTGGCCGGAAAATGCCCTTGGCCGTGATATCGCCGGGACGCCGGATTCGGTCAATGCTATCGATCGGAAGACGCTCATGGGCTACTTGAGTCAGCAGTACGTCCCCAACAACTTTGTACTGTCGGTAGCCGGTAACGTTACCCACGAAGAAGTAGTGGCTTCCGCCAGTGCCGGGCTGGGTGACTGGAAGACAGGCAAGCCCGGAACGTGGTTCCCAGCAACCTCCCAGAACGGCACGAGGCTCGGTGTCACATACAAGAAATCGGAGCAGGCGCACGTCGTCGTGGCGATGCGAGGACTGGCCCTCGACCACCCTGACCGTCATGCTCTCTCGTTCCTCTCCGTAATTCTGGGCGAGGGCATGTCCTCGCGACTATTCATGGAACTGCGTGAGAAACGGGGACTGGTGTACGACGTCAGCAGCTATTCGTCACACTTCCTGGACACCGGATCATTCAACGTTTACACGGGGGTGGACCCCAAGAATGCCACTGAAGCTCTTCGCGTCGTCTTCGAAGAACTTTCGCGCTTAAGCGATGATGGCCCCACAGCGGCGGAGCTTCACAAGGCCCGCGAAATGTCGAGGGGACGGCTCATGCTCCGCATGGAGGACACCCGATCGGTGGGCGGCTGGATTGGTGCGCAGGAACTGATGCTCGGCAAGATCCGCACCGTCGAGGACGCCGTTGAAGAGATGGAAGCCGTAACACTGGAAGACCTGCAACGGGTCGCGCGCGAGGTCATCAATCCACGCCGTTCCTACCTCGCCGTGGTAGGCCCCTACCGAAGTGAGAAGGCCTTCGCGTCTCTGCTCCCATCCTGACTCTGGCTCCCACCCAAAAACTGAGGGCCTCGCCGATCGGCGAGGCCCTCGTTATAATCCGTACCCGGATTAGTAGTCCATCGGTGGTGGCGGCC
>JBDSHD010000200.1:0-4511 GCA_039918655.1 Dehalococcoidia bacterium
ATGGATGTAGGTATCCTGAAGGGTGCCAGCCCGCTGAAAGACCGATGATGAAACGTTCTCTGGAGATTGAACCCACGACTGCCGTCGCCGATCATGACTCGCTCATACGCGCGTCGCGAACCCGTGCGTCAGCGCTCATCGGCAGGACGTCGCTGACTCAGCGGTTCATGGTGCTGAGCCTCGGCATTCTTCTCATCGGTGCGTTCGTGATTGGGCGCTACGTTTCCGGCGAGATCGAGGACCGGGTTCTGCACCGCACCTCCGCCATCACAGCGCTGTACGTCGATAGCGTAATCACGCCCCACCTCCAGGAACTGGCGGTGGGGCACGACATCAGCGAGGAGCACAGGAAAGAACTGGATCAGCTTATGATTGAAAGCGACCTCGGGCGCAGGATCGCCTCCTTCAAGGTCTGGCACACGGACGGAGAAATCGTGTACGCGAAAGATCATGCTCTGATTGGCAGGCGCTACCCGATCGGTGATGACTTGCAGCAGGCGCTAGACGGTTCTATTGCGATTGAAGAATCCACCCTGCAAGACGAAGAGAATGTGCTCGAGCGGCTGACCTGGGACAAACTGACAGAGATCTACGCACCCGTCCGCGAGACCGGGTCGGGCCGGATCCTCGGTGCCATGGAGATATATGAGGATCCTGCTGACCTGAAAGCCGAGGTTGCCGACTCACAGCGGAAGGGCTGGCTGATCGTCGGCGGGTCAACAGGGGTAATGTACCTGCTCCTGGTGGGAATGGTCAGCGGGGCAAGCCGGACCATCGACCGCCAGCACCGGCGCGTTGAGATCTTGGCCGAGGAGAATGCGGCCCTGGCCGACCGTGTGAAACGGGCGGCCGCGCGAAAGACCGAAACTGATGAACTGCTGTTGAAGCGCGTCGCTCAGGATCTGCATGATGGACCGGCGCAGGACGTTAGCCTCGCGCTCTTGCGAGTGGACGCAGTCCAGAAGGATGGAGATGCAAGTGGGGATGTCGGGCTGATGCGGACCGCTCTGCAGGCGGCGCTCCGCGAGCTCCGCGAGATTTCGTCGGACCTCCGCATGCCGGAAATCGAGAGTCTGCCGCTGGGCGAGGTGATCAAGAAGGCGGCGAGAGATCATGAGGAAAAGACTGCGGATCGTGTGCGGGTCGCCGTGTGCAAGGGCATTCCTGACGTTGACCTGCCGACGAAGATCGCCATCTATCGCGTAACGCAGGAGGCGTTGAACAACGCGAGCAGGCACGCCGGAGTCACGGACGAGCAGGTACGGGTAAGTATTGAGGCCGGGAACCTGCTCCTCGAAATCGCGGACAAGGGGAGCGGGTTTGAAGCTGCAGCGCCGCGGGTGCACGCCACGCGCGGGTTCTCCCTGGGTATCAGGGGCATGAGGGAGAGGATGGAGATGCTGGGTGGGCGGCTGGAGATATCGAGCAAGGACGGCGAGGGAACCGTAGTGCAGGCAGTGTTGCCGCTGATGGGCCTGGCGGAATGACTGACGCTGTCCGAGTCGTAGTTGCTGACGACCACCCGCTTTTTCGGCAAGGCGTAATCCAGAGCCTTCGAGAAGCGCCGAGCATATCGGTCGTGGGCGAAGCTGCCACGGCGGCGGCGGCGGCGGAGGCAGCGCGCCAGCTCCTGCCAGACGTCTTGCTGCTGGACATGCAATTTCCCGACGGCACCGGTCTCGAAGTCCTTGACGCCATCCAGAACGACTGCCCGTTCTGCCGCGTCATCATCCTGACAGTGGTCGAGGACGAGGACACGCTTATCGAAGCGCTGAAGCGCGGCGCGCGTGGGTACGTGCTGAAGGGCATTTCCGCGCCTGACCTGATCGCGGTTGTGGAAGCAGTTGCAGCCGGAGAGACCTACGTGACCCCCCAGATGGCGGGCCGGCTGCTTAAGGAGATGACGGGCCGCCGGGACCCGGATCTGCCCCGCGTCTCCGACCTTACCGAGCGTGAACGGTCAATCCTTGATCTTGTGGCGAACGGGATGACCAACAAGGAGATCGGTGACCAGCTCTTCCTGAGCGAGAAGACCGTCAAACACTACATGACGAACATTCTTGAGAAGCTACACGTCCGGAACCGTGTAGAGGCGGCGATGCTACTCAGCCGTCAGAAACGCGGCGCGTAGAGCCGGGCAGAGGCCCTTGCACTTCATCTCCTGATGTTCCACAATACGGATTAGCACTCCGCCCCTGCGAGTGCTAATCCAAAACAGCGTCTCTACAAAACGAACTTCCCCGCCACCCGGCGGGACGCTAACGAAGGAGATACCACCATGGCCAAGCAGATGCTATTCGACGAGGCCGCTCGTCACGCCCTCAAGAACGGCGTCGACGCCCTCGCCGACGCCGTCAAGATTACCCTCGGTCCCCGGGGCCGAAACGTCGTCCTCGAGAAGAAGTTCGGCTCACCCACCATCACCAACGACGGCGTAACCATCGCCAAGGACATTGAGCTCGAAGACCCGTTCGAGAACATCGGCGCCCAGCTCGCCAAGGAGATCGCCTCCAAGACCAACGACATCGCCGGTGACGGCACCACCACCGCCACCGTCCTCGGCCAGGCGATCGTCACCGAGGGACTCAAGAACGTCGCTGCCGGCGCCAACCCCATGGCCCTGAAGCGTGGCATCGAGCAGGCCGCCGAAGTCGTCGTCGCCGCCATCAAGAAGAGTGCCATCTCCGTCACCAAGCGGGAGCAGATGGCCCAGGTCGCCGCCATCTCCGCTAACAACGACAACGAGATCGGCGAACTCATCGCTGAGGTCATGGAGAAGGTCGGCAAGGACGGCGTCATTACCGTCGAAGAGTCCAAGGGCATCAAGACCGAGACCGAGTTCGTCGAGGGCATGAGCTTCGACCGCGGCTACATCAGCCCCTACTTCATGACCAGCCCGGAGCGCATGGAAGCCATCATAGACGACCCCTACATCCTCATCACCGACAAGAAGCTCTCCGCCGTCGCCGACATCCTCCCCGTCCTCGAGAAGGTCCTTCAGAGTGGCAGCAAGAACCTGCTCATCGTCTGCGATGACTGCGAGGGCGAGGCTCTCGCTACACTCGCCGTCAACAAGCTGCGCGGCACGATCAATGTCTGCGCCGTCAAGGCCCCCGGCTTCGGCGACCGCCGCACGGAGAACCTCGGCGACCTCGCCACCGTCACCGGCGGCGAGCTGATCAGCGATGAACTCGGCCGTAAGCTCGACGCCGCTGCTCTCACCGACCTCGGTCGCGCCCGCCGCGTTGTTATCGGCAAGGACGAGACCACGATTGTCCAGGGTGGTGGTGACGCGAAGGCTGTCCAGGGCCGCGTCGGCGCCGTAAAGGCCGCCATTGAAGCCGCCACTTCGGATTGGGACCGCGAGAAGCTACAGGAACGCCTCGGTAAGCTCACCGGCAGCGTCGCCGTCATCAAGGTCGGCGCCGCCACAGAGACAGAACTCAAGGAGCGCAAGCACCGCGTTGAGGACGCCGTTCAGGCCACCCGCGCCGCCGTCGAAGAGGGCATCGTCTCCGGCGGTGGTGTCGCCTTCATCAACGCCCTCGCCGCGCTCGACAAGCAGAAGCTGAGTGACGACGAGGCCACAGGCGCCGCCATCCTCCGGCGCGCCCTTGAGGAGCCTCTGCGCCGGATCGCCCAGAACGCCGGCCAGGATGGCTCGGTCATCGTCCAAAAGGTCAAAGGCCTGAAGGCCGGCGAAGGCTACGACGCCGCTGCCGACGACTACGGCAACATGGTCAAGAAGGGCATCGTCGATCCCGTAAAGGTGACGCGCTCCGCCCTTGAGAACGCCGTCAGCATCGCCTCGATGGTCCTCACCACCAATTGCCTGGTTACCGAGATCCCGGAGAGGCGATCGGCCATGGCCGCCCCGGGAATGTCGGACATGTACTAAGAAACTGCTTGCTCTAGAGACGGCCCACCGGGCCGTCTCTAGGCTGGCCGCAGTCCACAAACGTGCGCCAAACGAGGGCACGGTGGGGATACGGCAGTAGTACAATCGACGCGAGAGATTACATTGTCCACGGAGCACGGAATGATGGTTGACCTAGAAGAACTGAGGAACGTTGTCGAGAACGCGGACGTATTCACGATCGGATTCCGCCTTTTCCCGGAGCGCCTCATCATCGACACCCGCAGCAGCGACGACACCCCGCCCATGATCCGCGTTGTCGAGCCGGTTGCAAGCGTCGAAGAGCGGTTCTTCTGGCTCGGCAAGGAGCGCCCCCGCTTCGGCGTGCCAGAGCGCTTCAGCTTCTTCATCTGGCCACACTCCATCCGCTACTTTGAGGAGTCCGGTCTGAGCGCCATGATCCGCAACCGCGTCTCCGGCGAAGCCAACGATCAGGTCGCCGAAGCCGTTCAGCAGCTCATCCACCTCGAGCGCCTCGCCGAACGTGACGCCATCACCGGCCGCAACTACCACACCCTCTGGGAGAGCGTCCCCGCTAACTAGCAACCACAGATCAGCGAACACTCGAGCCGTCCGTCGGGGCGGCTTTTCCGTT
>JBDSHD010000201.1:0-3809 GCA_039918655.1 Dehalococcoidia bacterium
GATGTAGTCCCACCAATGGCCATCGCCGCACTTGGTATCCGCGCCCTCCTGCAGCACGCTGCTCTGGCCCCAGGCACCATACACGCTGGCCAGGAAGCCAGCTTCCACCGCGCCGCTCACATCGGCGATACACTCTCCATGAGAGCGAGCGTCGGCAGTCGCGGCGAACGCGCCAGATGGGTGCTCATGAGCGTCGATCTCGAAGCGTCGGGCCCATCCGGGAACGTTATGACCGGACGCACGACGATCACATTCCCCGTGGACAACCCGATTTGAGCACCGGCCGCATGGTTCTCCCCGAGGTCGGATCCGCGCTCGACCCTCTCATCCGTACGATTCCCCAGGAAACGATCAACCGTTACGCGGACGCCAGTGGCGACCACAACCCCCTCCACGTGGATCCGGAATTCGCCGCGACGACGCAGTTTGGCGGACCAATCGCTCACGGCATGCTCCTGCTGGCGCTGCTCTCGGCTATGCTGACGGACGTATTCGGCGAGGCCTGGGTTGGCAGCGGGCGAATGAAGGTACGCTTTCGCGGAGCCGCGCGACCCGGCGATACGGTGACCTGCCGCGGTACCGTCCTTGCGAGTACGAGCGATGGTGTCCGGTGCACGGTTGAATGCGTAAATCAGAATGACGATGTCCTCGTCAGCGGTGAAGCAGAGGTGAAAGAGGAAATATGAGAACCCTGCTACTAACAGCAACCATTGCGGCCATGCTCACGCTCGCAGCGTGCAGCAGTGACGACGACGGAGGCGACCAGAGTGCGGCCCAGATCGGCTCGCTGTCCGAAAACGCGACCTACGCCTACATCGACGATGGTGGCGCGGGTCTTTACGACTACCTCGCGACGTCCGTCACCGATCAATGCACCAAGGACCAGGTGAACGATACCTTTCAGGATGGCCCCAACGTCACCGGCTGGAGGCAGATTAAGGACATTGAGCTGACCGGGAACGATGCCACCGCCACCGTGATCGTCATCGTTGATGGCGAAGATGAAGACCAGCCCTGGACATTCGCCCGCGAGGCTGACTCCTGGCGCATAAGCTCGCTCCCGGGCCTCGAAGAGTGCACTGAATAATGGTCCGAGCCGTAGTCACTGGTCTCGGCTGCATCACGCCCATCGGTAAGGATGTGTCATCGTTCTGGTCCGCGCTCACCTCTGGGGAGTCCGGCGTCCGGCGCATCACCCTCTTCGACCCTTCTGACCAGGAGTGCCAGATAGCCGCCGAGGTCAAGGACTGGGACCCGACGCAGTACATGGAGGCCAGGTCGGCCCGCCGCGCCGCCCGTTTCTCCCAGTTCGCGGTCGCAGCAGCGACCCAGGCCGTGTCCGCATCGGGCCTGGCAATTGATGACTCCAACCGGGACGACATTGCCATCGTCATGAACACCGGCGGTGGCGGCGTGGACGTGATCGCCGAGGGCGAGAAGACCTACCTCGAAAAGGGCGCCGCCCGGGTTGGTCCCTTCACCGTCCCCGCCTACGCCCCCAACATGGCCTCCTGCCAGGTTGCAATCAACCTCGGCGTCCGCGGCCCAACGATCACCTCGGTCGCCGCCTGTGCCGCCGGCATCTTCGCCTTCATCGAGGCCAAGCGAATGTTCGACCTCGGTGAGATCGAAGTCGCGATCGTCGGCGGAACAGAGGCCAATATCATCCCGATATCAGTCGCCGCCATGGCCAACATGCGCGCCCTCTCCACCCGCAACGACGAGCCGGAGAAGGCCTGCCGCCCGTTTGACCTGCACCGGGACGGTTTCGTCTACGGTGAGGGCGCGGCAGCACTCGTGGTCGAGACGCTTGAACACGCCGAACGCCGCGGCGCTAGGATCATCGCCGAACTCGCCGGCGGTGCTGTCACGTCCGACGCCTACCACATCACCGCACCTAATCCGTCGGGCGAATCATCTGGCCGGGCCATCTCGCGGGCGATCCAAAGATCCGGCCTTGAACCGGGCGACGTCGACCTCGTCGTCGCCCACGGCACCGGCACGCCCCTCAACGACGCCGCCGAGACCACAGCGATCAAGCGCGCGCTCGGTGAGCACGCCTATCGCGTCGCCGTCACGGCGCCCAAATCGATGGTCGGCCACCAGCTCGGCGCGGCGGGAGCCGTCTCCGGCCTCGCCGCCGTCCTCGCGCTCGAATCGGGCCTCATCCCTCCCACGATCAACCTCGACACACCCGACCCAGACTGCGACCTGGACTATGTCCCTCACACGGCTCGCCGGGCCGACACACGCGTCGCCATCGTCAACGGGTTTGGCTTCGGCGGTCAGAACGGCGTCGCCGTTTTCAAACGCTTCCAGAACGGAGCCTCCGCATGACGCAGGAGCTTGACGACAGCCCGCGCCATCAATGCTACGGATGCGGCGCGCTCAACCCGGAGGGTCTGCGCGTGGAATTCGAGGTCGACGGGTCCACCGTCACCGGCGTCTTCCATCCCCGCCAGGTACACCAGGGCTTCCCCGGCGTCGCCCACGGCGGCGTCGGCGCCACGGTAATGGACGAAGCAATGGGATGGGCGATGTACGCCGCCGGCGCCTGGGCAATGACCGCCCGCCTGGAGGTGCGCTACCGCCGTCCTCTCCCCCTCGACCGCCCGATCACCGTCACCGCCTCCGTCACAAAGGACCGCGGCAAGCGTCTCGAAGCCACTGCCGAACTGCGGGACGAATCCGGCGCGTTGCTGGCCCAGGCGACCGGTCTCTTCCTGCGAATGCCGGACCAGCAGCAGCAGGAACTGAACGAAATGTTCCTCGGTGCCGGCTGACCTTGCTTCGCGGCCGTCAGTTCACCTCATCCCGCGGTTCCACCGCGATCGCGACCGCCCTCGTTGATCTCAGCCGCACCGGTGGCCGAATCGTCCCCCTGTCCCTCGCCAACACGCTCACGCTGCCGTTCTCCGACCTCGTCTTCCGATTCGCCGCACGCCAACACGCGTTCGCTGTCGCCAACTTCTCGCACGTACTGGGATTACCCCCGTCGCATCCCATCGTCCAGCACACCGCGCGGAGCAGCTTCCGCCACTTCGGCCGCTTCGTCGCGGAGTCAATCCACGCCCAGAGCTGGGGTACGGAGGATATGCAAGACCGCGTCGACATCGAAGGCGCCGAACACCTCGACGCCGCCTCTGCCGCCGGCCGGGGCGTCATCTTCGCCAGCGCTCACATGGGCGCCACCGAGGTCGCGGCCGCCGTGGCTGTGATCAAGGGCTTCCACGTCACCTCCATCATCGAGCCGGTGCGACCGGAGTGGCTCATGGACTGCGTACTCATCTCGCGCCAGCGCATGGGAATCACGCTCATCCCCTCATCCGGCGCCGGCATCAGCCTCATCCGCGAGCTGCGCCGCGGCGGCATGATCGCCTTCGCCGTCGACGCCGGGATCGACCGGCCGGACTCAATTCCGGTCCGCTTCTTCGGCCGCGACACCCCTTTCCCCGAAGGCCCGGCGCGCCTCGCCCGCCTCACCGGCGCACCCATCGTCTTCGCCGTAGCCATCCGGGCCGATCCGAGCCGTTACCGCGTCGTAATCCGCCCGCCAGTCACGCCAGACCGCGACGTTGACGGCGAAGACGACATCAAGAGGATGACCCAGGACATCGCCACCGCCCTCGAGGGCTTCGTGCGCCGATACCCCTCCCAGTGGTACGCCTTCCGCGACATGTGGCCGGCCTGATCCCGTCCGTTTCATACCGTCATTCCACGTTCTTCCGCGGCTTGTGGCCGGCCTGACCCCAAAGCGGCCCCTCGCCCCCAACGCTGCCACCGACTAGAATCACAACAGATGGTTACGA
>JBDSHD010000202.1:0-7279 GCA_039918655.1 Dehalococcoidia bacterium
GCCTCTTGGGCAATGTGGAACAGGGCGATCGCCTCGGTCTGATTGATAAGGCCCTTGACGCTTCCCTGTACCGTGAACTCCACCTCCACCAGCGTGTTGACGCGTACATCTTCGACGAGCTGCCGGATGGCGTCCGGCAGGTCCGCGACGATGGAGACTCGCGGGCGCAGATCCATGATGTAACTGCGGATATCCTTGATGATGTTGTTCAGGGTTTCGATGGCGCGCTCAACGATCTCCCTTGACTCGGCGGGCGATTCCTCGATGCGATCAACTCCGGCTTCAAGCTGCAGGCCCACTGCGTAGATCGACTGCATGACGCCATCGTGCAGATCCATACCGATGCGCTCACGCTCCTCCAGCCGGGCGAGGCTCTCCATCTTGTCATAGAGTTGACTGGACTCGATCGCGACAGACGTCCAGTTGGCGAAAGCCTCAAGGAGCTCGACCTCCTGGGGCGTGAATTGAGTTGTTCTACGATTGGACACCATCAGCGTGCCCAGGGGGTGCTGCTTCCCCATCAACGGCACCACGATCATGGCCCGTAGTCCTTCATTCTTGATGAGAGGGGTTTGCTTCTTCTTGAGTCTTGCGTCGCTCAGATAGTCGGCCACCGTCACGGTGGCGCCGTCCTGCAAAGCCAGTGCGTGTACACCGCCTTCCGAGGCGATATCTATCTTCTTGACATCCGGGTTGGCGATGCCCCTGTGTGCGGCAAGACGCAAATTCTGTCTGTCGGAGGTGACCAGCATGAGCGTTGCGACGTCAGTTCCCAGGAGGTTGCGCGCCCGTTCGACAACTGACTCAAAGACCTCCTTGATAAGCGGTGACGCGGTCACCTGTTGGCCGAGGTCGAAGAGCGCTCGCCATTCCATCGCCCGCCTCTGCTCGGCTTCGTAAAGCTCAGCGTTACGAACGGCTACGGCGGCTTGCGCTGCCAGGAGGCCAAGGAGGTCCTGGTCCTCTTGCGAGAACGGCTTCCCGTCCAGCCTGTCAGCCAGGTACAAGTTACCGATGATCCGGCGCCCAAATATCAGTGGGACGCCGACGACGGACTTCATCGGTGGATGGTGTGCGGGGAAACCGACGTGTCGCGAATCCGCCGTCATGTCGTACAGGCGCAGGCTCTCTCCCTTCTTGAGTAACACACCCAGGAGACCACGGCCCACGGGCAGGGGCCCAATTGCGGCACGTTCCGCCTCAGATACACCTTCGGTGATAAACTGCGCGATTGACCCATCGGCCCCGAGGACGCTGAGGGCGGCGTAACGGGCGCCGACCCGGTCCCTGGCGACGCGGACGAGCGTCTCCAGGACCGACTGTAGCGAGAGTTCAGTAGTGAGGGCGATTCCGGCCTCGGCCAGGGCTATGAGCGCAGGCCGTGAGTCGTTCTTGGAGGGCGCCATGAGACGATTGAAGTATAGCAGCGGCCCGTGACGCAACGTTCGGCGACGTGACTTATGGCCCGTGTAGTCGGGATGAATGCACCTGCTACGGGCCACACGGGAGCGGGTAACTTCGAGACATCTGATGAATCCAATTACCGTACTCATTGTCGATGATCACGATGAACTGCGCCGAGTGTTGGTGCGGCGGCTGGACGGCTTGTCAGGCCTGGAGGTGATCGGCGAGACCGGCAGCCCAACGCGCGGGCTGGAGATCGCGGCCGCAAGCCACCCGGACGTCATCTTGTTCGACGCGCCGGCGCCAGGGCTGTACGGGGCGGAGCTGTGTTCCCGGATCGTCCGGGCGAGTCCGTCGTCCAGAGTCGTGGTGTTCACGTCCGTGCTCGACCAGGAGACTGAAGGAGCGTACAGGCGCGCTGGCGCCAACCGCTGCCTTATAAAGGGCCTTCCCGTGGGCGATCTTGTGGGCGAACTCACTGCGATCGCCCGCGGTGACGAGACGAACCACGGGACATCAAACTAAGAAGGCGTGCTGGCGACCTCTGACCGGACCTGGATGAGCCGGAGGACGTCGGCCCTGGTCACGAAACCCTCGAAGGCGCGCTGCGGTCCGATCACCGGTAGTTGATGGACGTCGTGCTGGGCCATCAATTCCATTGCGAGCATGAGATCGTCATCCGGTGAGACGACGTGAAGTCGCTCGCGAGGGGTCATCGCGCGGTAGGCACTGGTACTGGCCCAGGCTTCGCGTGGGATCTCCCTCAGGTCGGCCATGGAGACGACACCCATAAGGTCGTCGGCGACTACGATCGGCACGCAGCGTTGGCCGCGGCCCACCATGTACTCGTTGACGATCTCAGCAACGGAAACGTCCGGCGGCACTCCGGCGTATGTGTGATTGACCACGTCGCGCACCTTGGCGCCCTCCATTGTGTTTTGGTAGAGGAGTTGCTGGTAAGACTGCTCCGAGGTGTTGCGCAGGAACCAGCCAATCACCACGAACCACACGCCGCCGACGAAGTTGCCGGCCAGGACTGAAAGGACGCCGAGGGCGATTAGCATGAACGAAATGGTAGTCCCGGCGGTGGCGGCCCATCGGGTGGCCTTGAGCATGCTGCGCGAACGGGCCCAGAGCGCGGATCGGAGGACGCGGCCGCCGTCCAGGGGATAGCCGGGGAGCATGTTGAATACGCCCACGGCGACGTTGATGATCGCCAGGTACTCCGCGATCGCTCCGACGACTGTGTTGCCGTCTCCATTGAGATGGAGCGCGATAGCGACACCACCGCAAACAGCGCCGATGAGGAAACTCGTCAACGGGCCGACGATTGCGACGAGGAATTCCTGGCCCGCGTCGTCCGGCTCCTTGGTCAATGAAGAGACCCCGCCGAAGATGAACAGGGTGATACTGCTGACTGGAATGCCTAACCGGCGGGCCATCAGCGAATGCGACAGTTCGTGCAGAAGCACCGACGAGAAGAAGAGGAGCGTTGTGACGGCTGACGCCAACCAGACTTCCGTATTGGACCAGTGGGAGTAACGGTCAACCTCACCGTAGAACCCGTCTCCCAGCCACCAGACGAGCAGGAAGAAGATGGCGAGCCAGCTCCAGTGGATGAGCACGTCGATGCCCGCGATTCGGAGAATTCTGAGAGATCCCATCGTGTCCTTGCTTCGTTTCCTCACCAGATAGCATAGACGTTTGGGAGGTGATTGAAGAAATCGGCAGTTCGCACCACCCCTAATCGCGGCTTTGGGTGCGTTGACAAAGGCCGATCACAGTCGATATAAGGGTACGTACTGTGCGCTAAAACGGTGACGTTCACGGGAGCGTTAGCCAGCCAGCGCCGGACCCTGGGAGGGGTATCTAATGGAAGAGTCGAATTACTGGACGCGGCTTAACAACCACAGAGTGAGCAGGCGCGCCCTGCTTGGCGGCACCGGAACACTCGCCCTGGGCGGCGCTGCCGCCATGATCGTTGGTTGTGGTAGCGGCGGCGACAGCCTGGGTGTGGGCGAGACACCGAAGCCCATTGGGCCACCGACGACGGGTGGCGCCATCGTTCAGGGACGGCTTCTGGCCGCACTGGGCATCGACCCGCACATAGACCTGACGGGCCTTGACATCGACACTCTGCTTTACCCGTACATGTACAGCTGGAAGCCGGACGCGGAAGAGGCGATATTCAACAACCTTGCGCTCAACCTTGAGCAGCCCGAAGCTACCGAGTTTATCTTCCAACTGCGTCCAGGGGTTAAGAACTCGGCGACGGGCGGCGGGAAGCCCAACCCGGCAGCCGGTGAGGAGATAACGTCCGAGGACGTCAAGCAGAGTTTCATACGCAGGGGCACGTCCATCACTGCTCCGGACAAGCGGTTCCCGCGCAAGATCGCCGGAAGTTCGGACCCGGCTGCCCTGGAGGCGGCTCTCCTGACGCCTGATCCTTACACGTTCAAGTTCACGATGGCGGAGCCGTTTGTGCCCGCGGTGCGCGATATGGCGAACCCCACATGGGCGATCGTTTCCGCGAAAGTGCTGGATGAGTATCTTTACCTGAGCCAGGACGCCTTCGGCGCCGGGCCCTTCCAGTTGGAGGAGTTCCGCGGCAACGAGCGGATCGTGGTGAAGCGAAATCCGAACTACTTCATCGAGGGCCGCCCTCGCCTCGACGGCATCACTTATATCGTCATCACTGAGCCGTCTTCGCTCTATTCGGCCTTCAGGCAGGGCCAGCACGACGTCAACGGCTCCGTCCTGTATCGCGACGACTACGATGAACTCAAGGGCGAATCGGACTTCATCGTGGCGGCCACGCCCAGTCGCTTCTACCCGGTTGTCCACCTGAAGATGAAGCCGCCGTTCGACGACATTCGCGTGCGGGAGGCCCTCGACCTTTCGATTAACCGTGACGAGCTCACTGCGGTCATCTGGAAGGGCGAAGGCGAGTACAACGGACCGATCCAGTGGTCGCAGCCAAAATGGGCGCTTCCCCAGGAGGAGGTCCGTGCCTTTTACCCTTACGATCCTGAGCGGGCCAAGGAACTGCTGGCCGATGCCGGCTACGAGGGCGGGTTTACATCGCGCCTCAAACTCCCCAAGGTCACCGGCGCGTCGTTCATCGCTGACATGGCGGTGCTGCTCAAGGAACAGTGGTCTCGAGTCGGGATCAACGTAGAAATCGACGAAGTGGAACTGGGCGCTTACATCGGATCGACACTGCTGCCCGGCAACTTCGAGATGACGTTCTTCCCTAACCTCCCCTGGGACGAGCCGGACCGGCCGCTCAGTTTCTACCACTCGCTGGGAGTCACTGGGTCCGGAAACTGGACCAATTACACTAACCCGGCGCTGGACAAACTCATCAACGCGCAGGCCGCGGAGTTCGACCAGGCCAAGCGGCAGCAGATTGTCCTGGAAGCGCAAAGGATGATCCTGAAGGAGCACGGCCCGCAGCTCACGCTGACTGGCGGATACCAGTACTCGGCGCGCTGGAGCTACGTCCATTTCCCCTTTGAGATCGGGCAGGACCCGCCGAAGGACGTGAACCCGATCGGCTGCGATGTCTGGACTGAGAAGGTCTAAGCGACCGGAAGACCCTGAGCAATGCGTGAGTACATAATCCGGCGCCTGCTTCTGATCATCCCGATCATGTTCGGCGTCAGCCTCCTGACGTTCTTTTCGTTTCGGGTCATCCCCGGTGACGCGGCGACTATCATTTGCCAGTTTGAATGCAACCCGGAGAACCTGGCGGCGATTCGCGGCGAGTTGGGGCTGGACGAACCGTGGTTCCAGCAATACGGCGAATGGCTGGGCGTCCTCAAGGACGACGACGGGGAACTGAACGGCGTCCTGCAGGGTGAGTTCGGATCATCGTTCTTCACTAAACTGCCCGTGACAGAGGAACTCGCCAGGCGGATTCCGGTGACGCTTGAATTGATGATCATGTCGATGTTCCTGGCTGTCCTCCTGGGGATTCCGCCAGGAGTTCTATCGGCCGTACGCCCGGGAGCGATGCTGGATGTGGTCGCGCGCTTCACGAGCGTTTTGTGGTTGTCTATCCCATCGTTCTACCTGGGTATCCTCTTGATAACGTTCGGCGCGAAGTGGTTTGGTTGGTCCCCTCCCAACTTTGCCACCGGCACCAGTGCAAAGTTCTGGGAAGATCCCTGGACGAATCTCCAGACGTTCTTCTGGCCGTCGCTTGTGCTGGCGGTGGGGATTGCCGCCGTAATCATGCGACTGACCCGCTCCTCTATGCTCGAAGTGATGCGAAACGACTACATCCGCACGGCCTGGTCCAAGGGGTTGAAGGAGCGCGCGGTGGTCTGGCGGCACGCGCTCAAGAACGCCATGATCCCGGTCGTCACGATCATAGGTCTCCAGGTCGGCGCACTGATCGGCGGTGCCGTCATCATTGAGTCGGTCTTTGGGTTGAATGGGATGGGAATCTACCTGCTGGAGGGCATCCTGCGACGAGACCTACTGGTCGTCCAGAGCTTGGTCCTTATCTTCGCCGTGACGTACGTCATCATTAATCTGCTTGTAGATCTCACATACGCCTGGCTTGACCCCAGGATCAGGTACTCATGATGACGCAGGAAATCGCGATCCCACGGGATGTCACAGAGGAGGCGCCGCCGCGCCGATCCAGGCTCAAGAAAGTACTTACCACAGCTCGGGCACAGCCGCTGGGTGTCATTGGGCTGATACTCATTCTTGTGTTCGTGATCTGCGCACTGTTCGCCGAAGTGGTTGCGCCCTATGACCCGCAGCAGATTAACGTGGACGCGATCCAGGAAGCGCCGAGCGTAGACCACCCGTTCGGAACGGACAGGCTGGGCCGGGACGTAATGAGCCGGACCATATTCGGTGCCCGTATCTCCCTGATGGTGGGCCTGATCTCGGTTATCATCGGCACCTTCATCGGCACTTTCTTCGGCGTGCTGTCCGGCTACACGGGCAAGTGGGTGGACAGCATCATTCAGAGGTTTATCGACGTCCTCCTGGCCTTTCCAGCGGTGATCTTCTTACTTGTGATCATCACCGTAATCGGAGATGAAGACTCAGCGTTCCGGCAGTTCCTGAACAATCACACCCCGGTGCCGCAGGGGAGCTTCCTGGGTGTCCCGGTGTTCGTCGATATCTTCGTCATCGCCGTCGGAATCGGTGTGGCGGTGTCGGTGGGTACGGCACGTGTTGTGAGGGGGGCTGTCCTATCGCTGAAGGAGAACGTGTACATCGAGGCCGCACAGGCCATGGGCGCCTCCGACGCCCGCATCATGCGACGCCACATCTTTCCCAACGTCGCGGCGCTTGTTGTAGTCTTGGGGACGATCTTCCTGCCGATCGCGATCCTTGCCGAGGCGTCGATCAGCTTCCTGGGAATCGGCGTGCCTACTGGCACGGCATCCTGGGGCGCAGATCTAAATGAGAACCGTCGGGACGCGATCAGTGGCGGCATTTGGTGGGCGGTGTTCTTCCCCGGCCTCGCGCTATCGATGGTTGTCCTGGCGTTCAACCTGATGGGTGACGCGTTTCGCGACCTATCCGATCCTCGCCTGCGTGGCGGCGGCCCCGGTGGCGGCGCCAGCCGTGGCGGTTTCTAGACAGACTGCCGCAGCTTCTCCGCGAGTTCGTCCAGCTTTTCCCTGCCTTCTATCCGGCCGTAACCCTCCGGGAACCTGAAACCGAAACCATCGCCACGGTAGCGTGGAATCACGTGCAGGTGAACGTGGAACACCTCCTGGCCCGCTTCCTCGCCGTTGGCCACGAAGAGGTTGTACCCGTCCATCCTAACCGCCTCCTTGAGGGCCGATGATATCCGGCTGGAGACGGCGGTCATGCGCCCGGCAATCTCCTCCGGTACCTCGTC
>JBDSHD010000203.1:0-5101 GCA_039918655.1 Dehalococcoidia bacterium
CAAGTCACCTTCGACCTGCCGCGACAGGAAACCAAGCTTGTCCCCCACCGTTTCCATGAGGTCCTCCGGCTCATAGGACATGCTCAGGGTCACTTCAGTCCGCTCGTCGTCGATCGGCCGGAACGAGACCTCGCCTCCTGTGTCGACGCCGCCCTCGCTGTACCAGGACACTGTTTCATCCGGGACCTGCTTGTTAATGGTGGCGTACCACTCCTTTGTCACCCCGCCGGCCTCCGCCTTCCAGAAGAGGCGGTCGTCCTGTAACTGCTGGACCTCCACCACGCCTTCCATGAACTTCGGGAACTCCTCGAACTGCGTCCATTGGTTGTACGCGGTGCTCGTCGGCACCTCGACCTCAATCTGCTTCTCGATCGTCGCCATCTTTCTACCTCCTTCAAATTTGGGGCTGATCTATCCTTCCCCGATTCTGCCGCCTGGCGGGTCAACTGCGCGCAACAACGGCAGCGAGGGACATAACGTTTTCATCGCAGCGACGTAGCGTGCTGCGCTCGATGGGGCACAACGGAAGGGATCGGTAGTCGGTAATGGTGAGAGGTGCTAGCTGCGGGTTCAGCATGCTGCGGCCTTAGGCCGTGGCAGCGCTCGCTTCGTCCACGGCTTCGGCATCAAGCATGTAGCCTATACCCGGGCGCGTCTTCACGATCGCCGGCGACGACGGGTCCTCCTCAATTTTCGCCCTCAACCTCGACACCCAGACCCTGAGGTACTGCACGTCGTCCCGGTACTCAGGTCCCCAGACCTTTGCCAGGAGTTCCGCGTTCATCATCACCTTGCCGTAGTTGGCCGCCAGGCTCTGCAACAGCAACCACTCAGTGCGTGTCAACTCGACCGGGTCGCCCTGTTTTGTCACCGTCCGCCGCTCGAGGTCAATCTGAATAGCACCCGCTCGCACCACCCGCTCCGTCGGCTTCGCGCCGCTGCTCCGGCGCAACACGGCCCGTATTCGCGCCCCTAGCTCCTCCGGGCTAAACGGCTTGACGATATAATCGTCGGCCCCTTGCTCCAGCCCACTCACCTTGTCTTTGTCGCTATCCCTGGCCGTCACCAGGATGATCGGCGCGTTCGTCTGCTCGCGCAGCTTTCGCATCGTCTCCAGCCCCGTCATCTCCGGCATCATCACGTCCAGCAAGACGATATCCGGCCGCTGCTCTTCCGCGAGCCTCAACGCCTCTTCACCGTCTCCCGCGGTGATCACGCGAAACCCTTGCTCCACTAACTCCAGCTTCAGCAGCCGAAGAATTCCCGCCTCGTCGTCCACCGCCAGCACCAGCGCTTCGCTTGCCATCATTCCACTCCGTTCTTGTAGATTGGCAGCGTCACGCCAATCTCCGATCCGCCGCCCTTCCGCGGACGCGCCCAAACCCTGCCCGACTGCGCCTCGATCATTCGTTTGCACACCGTCAATCCCAGCCCAACGCCGGCGGCTTGCCCCGATGTGCGTGCTGACCGGTAGAAACGATCGAAGATCGAGTTCGCTTCGTCAGGATCCACGCCTGGACCGCGGTCCAGTACCGCTATCTCGAGCTCGTCACCCTCTTGCGTCGCCCTGATCTCGATCGGCTCGTCTTTCGGGCTGTACTTGTCCGCGTTACTTAGCAGATTGCGGATCACCAGCTCCAGGTAGGCCGGCGAAGCCACCGCTGGCTCCAGCAGTTCGTCTGCATCCACTTCAACGGTGCGTCCCGGCTTGCGTTGCAGGAACGACGTGGCCATCTTTTGGATCACGCGTTGCGTCAGCACGGGCTCCGTCGATACTTCCTGCCCCAGCTCCAGCCGCCCCAGCGCCAGCAGGTTCTCCACCATCCGGTACATGCGGTCCGACTCCGCGTCGATGTCGGACAAAATCCCCCTCCTCGTCTCGTCGTCCAGCCGGCCGTCGCGGGACCGCAAGACACGCGCGCCCCCCATGATCGCGGTGATCGGCGTGCGCAGCTCGTGCGACATCACACCCAGGAACTCATCTTTGGCCTCAGCGGCAGCGCGGAGTTCTTCCTGCGCCCGCTGTGATTCCGCGTACAGTTGTGCATTATCGAGATACACCGAGACACGCTGTGCGAGGATCTTAGCGATCGCCAGCTCCGCCTCACCAAAGCGCTTCTGTGGGTCCACTGCCGAGAACGCCATCGCACCGATTGTGCGGCCTCCAGCAACGAGCGGAACTGCCATGTACGAGACCAACCCCAGCTTCCCCAAGATCTCGCGCTGCCTGTCGTCCTGCGCCAGGCTCATTACCGCTGGCTCGTACAGATCCCCAACAAGGATTGACGCCTGGCGCTGGAGCAGCCTGCGTAATGGATGCGCGGCGCCCCCCCGCGGAACGGAGGCCTCGTGGAACTC
Source organism: Dehalococcoidia bacterium (assembly GCA_039918655.1). Classification (GTDB taxonomy): domain Bacteria; phylum Chloroflexota; class Dehalococcoidia; order SM23-28-2; family RBG-16-64-32; genus DATKKM01. The sequence continues at coordinate 2,359 of JBDSHD010000203.1, forward strand.
CTTTACTAGCTCCTCGAGCTCCGGATCACGGCAGGCCATCACGATCTCGCCGACGTCGCCCTCAGTTGGGAAGATATAGATTTCGCAAACGTCAGCGATGTCAGGCACCGCCAGCCTGGGAAGCTGATCCAGCGTCAGACCGTACTTCAGGGAAGCTGTCAGCTTACCACTGGCCTCGGAGAGGAACGACAGCCGCCGCTGTGCGAGTTCCGCCTCGATTCGCCCGTTCTGCTCCACTATGAGCAGGCGTGCCACCTGCTCCTCTGCTTGACGCCGGGCCGTGATGTCCACCAGGACATTGACAGCGCCCGTGACCTCGCCGGACGAAGACCGTAAAGGGGTGGGGTACGGAATGAAATTTACGCGTGTACCATCTGGTCGCTCGGCGATGGCCTCCGCGCCGCGGATCGCGCGTCCCTCCCTCAGGGTCACCGCCATCGGGCACTCGTCGTGCGGCATCGGTGTTCCGTCTGGGTGGTACATGCGCCACGAACCGCACCATTCGTCGGTACCGAGTTCCGGCCGCCGCCCCCAGAGCTCGGCTGCCGCCTCGTTGAAAAACGTGATACGGCCGGACGCGCCGGTTGTGTACACCGCCACCCCCATTCCCTCCAGTAACTCTCGGTAGCGGCGGCGGCCGTCGTCTGCTATGCCACGCGCTTCTTGCTCGTGTTCCAACAGCCGGATCCGGTCCCGCACGGCGCCCTGGACCGTAGCGCCCACCACGCTGACCGCCACGCCTTCGGCGGCGAAAATAGCGAGCTGGAACCACTGGCCGTCGCCGTGGGAGAGAAACGAATACTTCGGTTCCAGGAAAAAGTAGTCAACCGCGATCGCCGCCAGCAGCGTCGCCAGGAGGCCCGGCCGGAAGCCGCCCACGAGGGCGCTGATCAGGACCGCCAACGTTACCAGCAGATAGGGGCTCGCCGTTGCCTCTCCGAACGCCGGAGCAACCGCGAACTTCGCCCCGATCGCCAGAGCCACGGAGGCGGGCGCGATCGCCACGCGGAGCAATACAGGAACCGGGCGATCGAGCATCCAGTTCGTACTCATGGCACTAGCAGACAACGCCGGGCAATGTTGACATGTGCGAATTTTAGACTTGCATCTCGGAGTTTACAAGCGGATAGCACCACTAATCCATGTGTGGACCGCACGATCCCGTGCGAATTGTTATGGTTCTGCAATGGTCAATTCGCCGGATCGGGCCCCGTAGCGCGTTACACTAACAGATGATGAGCAAGACAGGGGATTACTCTCATGAACAATAATGATCCACTACGAACAATGTGAGTCCCAACGTCTGCCTCGTCGTCGAAGATGAACCCGCGATCCTCCGGCTGGTCAAGATCGCCCTTCAGGACCTCGGCGTTGATCACATCCTCCCTGCCCCGAGCGCTGAGGCCGCCCTCCAATTGCTCGAGGAAAGCGAACTGACGCCGTCCATCGCTATTACAGATGTTCGGCTCCCCGGAATCGGCGGCGTGGAACTCACACGCCGGATCAAGGCCGACGCCCGGTTTCTGGACATACCGGTGCTCCTTATGAGTGCTTACGGCGAACCGCGAGAGCACGAAGGCGACGCCTTCCTTGCCAAGCCCTTCGACGTTGACGAGTTCGCGGAGTTCGTCAGCCCATACCTCGTCACCTCGGAGTGAACGCTGGTCCACGTTTAGAACCCCAAACAGGTCAGCGCGCAAACGCGCCGACACCTGCAATTATCACCAGGTACGTCAGCAGCAGATAGCCGCCAATCCGGCCCAATAACCCAAAGCGCTTTGCGGTTCACGCTCCCCTCGCCTTCGCCGGGCTCGCGAGTCTCCACCCGGCCGCCCAGCAACGCCTCTACATCGCTGCGATAGAAGATGCCGGCGAGGAGCCCATCGTTCGTCGTGATCAGGGCCGACTCCATGTTCCGTTTGTCCATGTACCCCAGCATCTCTGCTAACGGGACGTTCGGCCGGAACGTGCTCGGGCCGGACTCCATCACCAGCTCCACCGGCCCCTCGTCGTTGGAGTCCAGCTGGTCAATGTGCACCCTTCCCATCACGACGTTATCCCCGTGCACCACGATCGCCACTTCCTGGTCTTCCAATCGCATCTGCGCGGCAACTTCTTCCGCCCCGTCCCGCAGCCGGCACGTCAGCACGTCACGGTGCGCGAGTCCACCCGCCCGTGGCTCGCTCGCCTTCTCGCCCTCCGTTTCGAAGCCGTTAGCCAGCCAGTCAGCCTTTCCGCCCGCGTAGTCATAGACCTTCTTGAAGCCAAGGCTCTCCAGGCGCCACGCCGCCCGCGGGCTCAAGTCGCACTGATAGTCCCAGCAGTAGACGATGACCGGCTGCTCCTGATCGAGCCTGGCGACCGTCTCCGGGGTTAGTTGTTTGAGGGGGATGCTGATCGCGCCCGGCAGGTGCTCCTCGCCGTACTCCCTGGGCGGTAGCACCTCTACCAACTGCGCCCCAGCGGACACCATCTCCCGGACCTTGTCCCATGTGATCTCAACTGGCATTTAAGCCCACCTTCCCATCCTTGCGGCCTGGCGGCCGGGGAATTGTACCGGAGTGGTATTCCTCGCCCCCGGCCCGAGCGCCCGCTGCTTCGAGAGCGTACCGCCGCCCTGTGTCAATAGGAGTCGCCTCCAGGCCGGTCATCCAAAGGACCGGAAACCAGATGGCCTTATGCACCGCAAGGATCCACTCGTGGAAGAAAATCATAGTAATCACCTCGCGATTAAACATATTCC
>JBDSHD010000204.1:0-2659 GCA_039918655.1 Dehalococcoidia bacterium
CCCGCGAACTCACGGCGTCGAAGCTGTTCCGCAGACCCGCGAACACCAGCATCCAGCGGCTCCGCATCCGGAACTCCTCGCCCGCCCCGAAATAACGGAAAATTGCGTAGAACAGGTAACCGGCCAGGATAATCAGTGTCACACCCACCACCCGTTCCATGATCGGGTCGATCCAGTCAGGCAGGAACCCCCTCGCCAGGATCGCCAGCAGGCCGAGCACGATCACTACCGACGCGTGGCCTAGCGCGTAGAGCGTGCCCAAAAGGAGTGCGGGACGCTGCGCCCGGGTGAATCCTGCGACCCCACTCGTCCTGGCAACTACGTGGTGTGCGTCATCGTCGCCTTCGATGGCTTCGGCGTGAGTATGGATATCAGGGTGTGCCGCCATTGCGGGGGCCGCTGCGACGGTTGCGACCGCGACAGGCGCCTCTTCGTGCGTGTGCCCGATCGCGTGATGCGATTCGTCCGTCAGCATCAGGGCCGGACCGCCCGTCAGCCATTTCTCCCCATCCGGCTGAACGTCCGCCGCCGTGCTCGTGATGTCCGTTATCGCGGCAATGTGGTCCCAGTCGATCCCATGGCGAATGCCGAGCGCCAACGAGGCGCTAATGATCCCGATCGAACCGGCCGTGGCCAGTATCGGGAGTTCGAATTCAATCCCCGTCATTCGCTGCTTCCTGTGGGCAATCGCGGCAACTGCCAAAGATCGCGAAGTGACCGAGGTCGGCGCGGAATCCGGCCTCCTCGTAAAGCAGCGTCGCGAGCCCGTCCAGGTAGCTGTTGTCCAGTGAGGTAACGCTCCCGCACGACCGGCAGATCAAGTGGTGGTGACGGTCCTTCCCGATCCACTCGAACTCGCTCTCCCCAGAGCCCATGTCCGTCTCGGAAACCAGCCCCATGTCCGTCGCCGAGGCCAGCGTGCGATACACGGTGGATGCGTCGATGTAAGGGTGCGCCGCCTTGAGCTCGTCGATAATGTTGGAAGCGGTGACATGCTGCCCCGCGTGGCGTAACCCGCTCAGGATCAGCACCCGCTGCGGCGTGACCTTATGCCCCGTCTCTCGCAGTACAACCGCCGTCTCCTTCTCGCAAGACATTGCGAGATCAGCCTAACCGCAACTGCAACTGATTGCAACAACGACAAGGCGCAAGTGGGCGGGCGGACCTCGTCTCCCGCTCCAGACCTGTCCGCCTCTGGAGGATACGAATTCCTTGACTCTCAGTCCACAAACGGCGACGTGGCGGGTTTCTAGAACCAGCGACGCCGGTGGCTCCACAGCACGGCCCGCCGAGTGTCCGGTCGGCCTAAACGGGCTTGAGGACGACCACCGGAATCTCGCGCTCGGCCGTCTTCTGATAGTTGGCGTAACCGGCGAACTGGTTCACCGCCTTCAGCCAGAGACGCTCGCGCTCCGGGCCTGTCGCTTCCTCGGCTCGCATCTTCAGTTGGCGACGCTTGACTTGGATGGTGGCTTCCGGGTTTGCCTTGAGGTTGAGCCACCACTGAGGGTGCACCTTATGGCCGCCGTTGGAAGCGACGACGACAATGTGCTCACCGTCCGCGATGCTCTGCAGCGGGGTGGTCCTGGTTCGACCTGATGAGCGGCCTGTTGTGGTTAGGAGGACAATGGGCGCGCCTCTCATCGAAGCGCCGAGGACGCCACCCGAAACGCGGTACCAGAAAACGTGCGATCGCGAGAAGATCTTCCTCACAGTGGGGTTCACGGGCATTTGGCAGCCTCCTGACTTGACGGGGCCAGCGTATCCGCGGGTACGCAGAGTGTCAACGATCACGCTCAGACGGTAGTGGGTCAGTTTGAATCCAGCAGTCCAACAATCTCCTCAAGCGTCCAGACGTGATCTGCAATCCCGCTCGCAACCGCCGGAGTCGTGCCTAGCGTCTGGTGGACGCGGCAAAAGTTGTAGTAGGCGAAGTGCAAGGCGACTGCCGCTGATAGGTTGTAGACCTTCTTGGAGAAGGCGTTGGTCAAGCGCGTGAACCGCCTCATGCTCATCCGCATCGTGAGGTTCTGCCGCTCAACGTAGCTCGTGTTGATGTGCTTCGGGTCAGGCGTGCCGTGAATCACGTCGAGCTTGGTGCCAGTGCAAACGCCAGGACTGTACCGGCTCTCGGGGTTCTCAGGGTCACCCTGCTTACCGTAGAGCTTCTGTAGCATGGCGTAATCGATACCCCCACCAAAGGCCGCGTCAACGGCTGTCAGGTATGGCTTGTGGCCGTCCGTGGTTAGCTGGACGCGGTAGAGTAGGCGCTTCGCAACGTCGCTCATGAATTCGTAGCCGGTCTGCGTGTCGCGATCACCCACCGCCCAAGACAAGCAGAGCTTGGAGTCAGCGTCGATGGCCGTCCAGGTCCACACGTTGCCGTAGCCGAACGTGTCCCGCTTCTCAGCCGGAACGTTCTTCTGCTTGGAGTAGCAGAAGCTCCATATCTCGTCACACTGAATCCGGCGTGAAGGAACCTCGCGGACGCTCTCATCGTGGTGCCTGGCGCACGCCTCACCCACGTCCACTAGCAACTTTGTCACCGTGTTCTTGGCAACGCCGGTAATGCGGACGGTGGCCCGGATACTGTTGCCGTCAACGAGGCAACGGAGAACCTGAACGCGCTTCTCGGTGGTCAGCCTGTTCATACTGACCA